>CAMBTF010000317.1 GCA_945870545.1 Akkermansia muciniphila | reverse complement strand
CCGAGCGCCTCGCCGACATCGTCGCCGGAAAAGGCATCTCCACGAAATTCATCCCCGCCAGCCGATGAGCGATCCCATCACCGAACAGATCCACGAGATGGGCCGCCAGGCGCGCGCCGCCGCGCTCAAGCTTTCCCAGCTCTCCTCGGAAACGAAAAACGCCATCCTCAACGCGATGGCCCAAGGCCTCCGCGACGCCTCCGGGGAAATCCTCGCCGCCAACGCCAAGGACATCGCCGCCGGCGAAAGCAAAGGCCTTTCCTCCGCGATGCTCGACCGCCTCCGCTTGGATGAAATGCGCCTCGAAGCCATCGCCGCCGCGCTCGAACACGTCGCCACCCTCCCCGATCCCGTCAGCCAGGTGCTCGATGACTGGCAGCGCCCCAACGGCATCCGCATCGAGCAGGTGCGCGTCCCCATCGGCACCATCGGCATCATTTTCGAAAGCCGCCCCAACGTCACCGCCGATGCCGCGGCGCTCTGCTTCAAGACCGGCAACGCCACGATCCTGCGCGGCGGCAGCGAGGCCATCCACTCGAACCGCGCCATCGCTTCCGCCCTCCAGGCCTCCGGCGAAAAGGCCGGCCTCCCCGAGCACTCCATCCAGCTCGTCCCTTTCACCGACCGCGAAAGCGTCGCCGCCATGGCGGGCATGGATCAATGGCTCGACCTGATTATCCCGCGCGGCGGAAAAGGCCTGATCGAGACCGTCGTCTCCCTCGCCCGCATGCCCGTCATCAAGCACTACGACGGCATCTGCCACCTCTACGTCCACGAAAAGGCCGATCTCGAAATGGCCGTGAAACTCGCCGTCGATTCCAAGACCCAGAAACCCGGCGTCTGCAATGCCCTCGAAACGCTCTTAGTCCACCGCCCCGTAGCGGAAGCATTCCTCCCCATGGCCGCCACCGCACTCCGCGCGAAAGGCGTCGAGCTGCGCGGCTGCGCCGAAACGCTGGCGATTCTAACAGACGCCATCCCCGCCACCGAGGAGGACTGGGGTGCGGAATACCTCGACCTCATCCTCGCCATCAAGATCGTCGGTTCTACTACAGAAGCAGTAGATCACATCAACACCCACGGCTCCCACCACACCGATTGCATCGTCACAGCGGATCACGCCGTGGCCGAACATTTCCTCCGCGCCGTGGATTCCGCCTGCGTGTTTCACAACGTCTCCACCCGCTTCGCCGACGGTGGCGAGTTCGGCTTCGGCGCCGAGATCGGCATCTCCACCGACAAGCTCCACGCCCGCGGCCCCATGGGTCTCCGCGAACTCACCAGCTACCAATACCGAGTGCGGGGAAACGGACAGACGAAGGCGTAACGGAGAGCCGCGCCTCCGGCCGGCTTCCCATCGTCACCTCATCCATCCTTCCTTGCCCTTGCTGCTTGAACTCTTCTCTCCGATCCGCTAGTTTTCACATATGACAATCACACTTCCAGACGTCCCCGCTCTTCGGGGCATCGCCGAGGGGGACATCCTTCTGGATCTGGCGTGCGGCGGATATGCGGCGGGGCATCTCTCCCGGCAGTCTGCGGCGGAAGTGGCTGGAGTCAGTCGCCATGCCTTTGATCAGGCGCTTTACGCGCGGCACATCCCCACTTTCACGGAAGAGATGTTGGCGCAGGACTTGGAAACCCTACGTGCGCTCGACTCACGGTGATCGTAGTAGCAGATACTTCCGTCATCCTTAACCTCTGCTTCCTGGGGCATGAGGCGCTCTTGCCCGTATTGTTCGGCACCGTGCATGCGCCGCCGGAGGTGGAAGCGGAGTTCATGCGTCTGGCCGCTGCGGACATCCGATTCATGGGTTTGGCGTTTCCTTCTTTCATACTCAGAACAGCTCCAAAGACAACAACCCATGCGTGGGCGCAATCTCCCGTGCTTCATGGCGGGGAGATCGCCGCGCTATCCCTTGCCTTGGAACTGCGCGCCGATCTCGTGCTGATGGATGAGTCAGAAGGTCGTGCCGCCTCCATCGCGCTGAATCTGACTACAATGGGACTGCTGGGCATACTGATCCAAGCCCGCAAACGGTCGCTGATTCCCTCGGTGGCGGCACTTCTGGATCGTCTGGAGCAGGAAGCGCGATTCTGGATGGCTCCATCACTGCGCGCCAACATCCTTCGGCTGGCAGGTGAGGCACCGTGACTTCTCCACCTCCCGTTTGCGCCCCACGCATCCCAGCCTATCATCGCGAACCCATGCACCCCGAAATCTTCCAAAACGCCTACCTCGGCTCGCTCACCGCGGATGCCGTAGCCATGCCCGTCCACTGGTATTACGACCGCGAGGCGTTGCGCGCGGAATACGGCGAGATCAACGGCTATCTCGCTCCCAAGAACCCGCACACCGGCTCCATCCTCTGGCGCTCTCATTACACCCCACTCAACGAAAAAGGCGAGATTCTACACGATCAGGCGCAGTATTGGGGTCAGCGCGGCATCCATTACCACCAGTTCCTGAAAGCCGGGGAGAACACACTCAATTTCCAGCTCGCCGCCGAACTCGTGCGACTCTGCGAAAAAACAGGCGGCTACGATCCCGATGAATGGCTCGCGCATTACATCGATTTCATGCTCACCCCCGGCAGGCACCGCGATACCTACCTAGAGGAATATCATCGCGGATTTTTCACCCGCTATGCGATGGGCAAGCCGCCGCGAAAATGCGCGATCCAGGACGAGCACATCGGTGGCCTCGCCCAAGTGCCCGCGCTCTGTTTTGTGATGCGGGAAGCGGATCTCGCTACGCTCCGCGCTACCGTAAAGGAACACGTCGGACTCACCCATGCCCATGCGAATGTGCTGCGCGCCGCCGACACCCTCGCCCGGCTGCTGTTCCGCATCCGCGAAGGGCTCACCCTCCAGGAAGCCATCCGCAAGGAGGCGGGCGATTGGATTTCAGGAAACAAGGCAGATACCTGGACATCCCAGCCGGACACCCATGTCATCGGACAACGCTTCAGCCCCGCCTGCTACATTGCCGAGTCCATGCCCGCGTCCC
>CAMBTF010000316.1 GCA_945870545.1 Akkermansia muciniphila | reverse complement strand
GGGGTGACCTCGAGTTCTAACAGCGTGTCGGAATCGAAGAGGGTTTTCACGGAAACCCCGATCGGCGAATCGGCGGGCAGGATCAGCAAGCCATCCTCGCCTTTCGGTAAGCCGATTTCTTCGGCGGCGGCGAGCATGCCTTTCGATTCCACGCCGCGCATTTTTGTCTCGCTGATGGTGAAACCACCAGGGAGCTGCGCGCCAGGCAAGCAGCACGGAACCTTGTCGCCGACCTTATAATTTTTCGCACCACAAACGATCTGGCGGAGCTGGCCTTCACCGGCATCGACCTTGGTGACCTTCAGCTTATCCGCATCCGGGTGCTGGACGGCTTCCATGATCTGCGCGACCACGATTTTTTCAGAAGCAATGCCTTTCGTGATGATGCCTTCGACCTCAACGCCCGCGAAAGTGAAAAGATCGGAGATTTCGGAGATGGATCTCCCGGAAAGGTCGAGATGAGTGGTGAGCCAGTTTAGGGAGATGTTCATAACCTTCGGTTGGGATAGTTGATTGGGGATTGATGATTGTGGATCGAAGAAAATCCGCTACGCGCGGTCTTCATTGTGGTGTAGCTGCACTCCTTTGGTGAACTGATAAATGGATTGGGAGAGATGAATGAGTCGTTCGTTGAGTGAGGCGAAAATCTCGATATCGGTAAGTGAACCGGTTTCGTGGAGGGTTTCCAAATGATCGACGGTTTCGAGTGCGGATGCATATGAGAAATCCAAGAACCGGATATATTCGGCTTTGTGTCTGCGGCGACCGAAACCTTCGACAATATTTGATTTCACCGATTTCATGCTGCGTCGGATCTGCGAGCCTTCCTCATACATCTCAAACTTCGGCAGATTGCGGAGCGTCATTCCATGGATCGCGATGGTCAGATCCCGGGCGTCCTGCCAGATCCTGAGTTTTTTGTAACCAAACGGTTCCGATTTCATCGTCTTTTATCTTCGATCCACAATCATCAATCCACGATCACGAAGTCAGGCGAACTGCCTGAGAAACCGGATGTCGTTTTCGATGAGGAGGCGGATGTCCTTGATGCCCCAGCGGATCATGGCGAGGCGGTCGAGGCCCATGCCGAAGGCGAAGCCGGTGACTTTCTCCGGATCGAGGGCGTTGTCCTTGCGGGTGGCGTTGATGGAGCCGAACACGGCGGGATCGACCATGCCGCAGCCCGCGACCTCAATCCAACGTGGGGCTTGGCCTTTCACTTGGAGTTTCACATCGATCTCAAAGGATGGCTCTGTGAAGGGGAAGAAGTGCGGGCGGAAGCGGACTTCGGTGGTGGTGCCGAACATTTCGTGGAGGAAATATTCGAGCGTGCCCTTGAGATCGGGGAGGGTGACGTCGGTATCGACGAAAAGGCCTTCGAGCTGGTTGAAGACGGAGAGGTGGGTGGCATCGATTTCATCGCGGCGGTAGGCGGAGCCGGGGGCGATGATGCGGATAGGCGGCGCGGAGGACTCCATCGTGCGGATCTGGACACTGGATGTGTGGGTGCGCAGGAGTTTGCCGGAATCGAAATAGAACGTGTCCTTCTCGTTGCGTGCGGGATGGTCGGCGGGGGTGTTGAGGGCGTCGAAGCAATGGTATTCGTCCTCGATCTCCGGGCCGTCGGCGAGGGCGAAGCCCATGCGGCGGAGGATGCGGATCGCCTCGTCGCGGATGAGAGTGAGCGGATGTAGGGAGCCGGTGTGCAGGGCGCGGGCGGGCAGGGTGAGATCGATCCCGGCGAGCGCGGCGTTGTCGGCGATTTCCTGGAGGGTTTTCTGTTTCCCCTCAAGGGCTTCGGTGATCGCGGCGCGGGCGGAGTTGAGGGATTGACCGAAGGCGGCTTTTTCCTCGTTGGGGATGTCCTTGATGAGCGCCCCGGCGAGGGAGAGGGTGCCTTTTTTCCCGAGAACGGCGACGCGGGCGTCGTCGAGGGATCGCACGTCGCTGGCGGTGGCGATGAGTTCGAGGGCGGCGGTTTGGATGCTGGCAATTTGCTCGTTCATGGGCGGGTGGAGGGCATAGCGGAGCCGCGGGCGCGGGGCAAGAGTTTGGTGAAGGATCAAGAGTGAGTAATGAGAACATTGAGGTCTTCAGAATGAACTTTCCAAATAAGCTCCGTTTCTGGACTTTGCAGTGCGCGATGAACCTGTTGCTCAGGCAGGCTTAGGGATTCCGCCAAATTTTTATCTTCGAAGACATGTGCGCAGCACCCTGGACTGCTACAGCCTGCTGTAGCTATGGCCAATGCAGCCCTGCTGCGCGGCCGGCGGCATGGGCACGGGAAAAGCCCGATGAAACCCCTGCTAGCCCCGCGCGCAGCAGGCTGCATGGCGGAAAGCGGCAGCAGGCTGCTGCAGTCCAAGGACTTCGTCGGAAATCTCTTCCAAATGCGCGTTTGTTTTTGGCCGAGTCCCTAAGCCCAATCAGTGATTGCGGAGCGATGGGGCGGGGACTAGCTTGTGGCATGAGCCTTTTGCTGGGAGTGAACATCGATCATGTAGCGACGCTGCGGCAGGCGCGGTATGCGCTTTTGCCTGATTCGCCGAACGCCGAGCCATGTGTGGTGGCGGCGGCGCTGGAGGCCAAGGCGGGTGGGGCGGATTCGATCACGGTGCATGTGCGAGGTGACAGGCGGCACATGCAGGATGCGGATGTGTTCCGGGTGAAAGCGGAGTGCGATCTGCCTCTGAACCTAGAGCTGGGGATCACGGAGGAAATGATGGATCTGGCATTCCGGCTGAAGCCTGAGTTCGCGTGCCTGGTGCCGGAGACGCGTGAGGAGGTGACAACCGAAGGCGGCTTGGCGGTGTGCACTCTTTCCGGGACAGTCAGGGAGGCGGTGAACCGGCTCAAAGGCGCAGGGATCAAAGTGAGCCTGTTCATCGACCCGATCTTGGCGGATGTGGAGGAGGCGGCGCGTTCGGGCGCGGAGATGATCGAGCTGCACACGGGTGCTTTCGCGAACGCGGCCGATCCTACCGAGGAACTGGCGCGACTAGCCGCGGCGGC
>CAMBTF010000315.1 GCA_945870545.1 Akkermansia muciniphila | reverse complement strand
CGTTTCATGAAATGCGTCACCTTCGACGGACTCGGCGAGTTCGCGTTCTATGACGTGCGCTTCGATTCCGAAACCGGCGAGAAGACGAACCACCCGCTCAACGACGCGCGCTTCAAGGACGCATCGATCCTCATCGCCGGCGTGAATTTCGGCTGCGGCTCCTCCCGCGAGCACGCCCCGCAATCGCTTCGCAAGTACGGCTTCAACGCGGTCATCGCCGAGTCGTTCGCGGAGATTTTCTACGGCAACTCCACCACCCTCGCCATGCCCTGCGTGATGGCCTCCGCCGCCGACATCGCCGCCCTCCGCACCGCCGTCGAGGCCAAGCCGGATACACAGATCACCATCGACCTTGAGAAAATGACCGTCCGCACCTGCTGCGATCTCGAGTTCCCCGTGAAAATGCCCGAGTCCGCCCGCGAAGCCCTCGTTTCCGGCCGCTGGGATCCCATCCAGGAACTCATCGACAACGACGCTGCGATCAACGACCGCGCCAAGGCACTGCATTACGTCTAAAGGAGAGCCGTGCTTCCAGCCGGCTTCTGTGCGTTGTATCCAGGCTGAAAATCCGAAATGCCCTTTCCGCACACACCACCGCCCGGCATCGCCCTCTTCGATATGGACGGCACCCTGCTCGCGTGGGATTGCCAACTCCTCTTCCGCCACCACGTGATCCATGCGGAGCCGTGGCGCGTGTTTTCGGTTCCGCTGTTCCTCGTTTTCCTACCCATCGCGAAGCTGCTGGGAACGGAAAACATGAAACGCGTATTCCACTGCTTCCTTTGGAAAATGCCGCCGGATCGCCTCGCGGAGCTTTCCCGCGAATTCGCCGCGAAGCTCCAGCCAAGCATCTACCCGGAGCTGAAAGCCGCACTCGCGGCACACAAGGCTTCCGGCCATCTCACCATCCTCAGCTCCGCCAGCCCGGAATGCTATGCGGCGGAGGTCGGGCATTTGCTCGGTTTCGATCTCTCGCTAGGCACCGTTCTGGAAAACAACCTGCTTTTCCCCGATCTCACGAACCACAAGGGCGAAAATAAATCCGATCGCCTCCGCGAACTACTACCCGCATCGTATTTTCACGAAGGGAAACTCGTGAACTCGCACGGCTACACCGACAGCACCGCCGATCTTCCCATGCTTTCGATCTGTGAAACCGCCACCGTCGTGAACCCGAACCCGTCGCTCGAAAAACTCGCCGTCCAAAAAGGCTGGTCCATCCTGCGCCCCGTTCGCCCATGGAAATCACGCGCCGAAAAAGCCCGCCGCGTGCTGGCGCTTCTCCTCGCCCTCGGTGAGAATCCCGCCAAACTCTGATGGAGAGCCGTGTCTCCGACCGGCTTCAGAACCCAAGTCTTCCCTCATGCGCTCCTTACTACTCCGCACCCTCGCCATCATCCTCAGCGGCCTGATGGTCGCCGCTCTGGTGCCGCCATTCAGTTTCGCGATCCTCGCGTGGATCTGCCTGATCCCGCTGCTCCTCGCCGTATGGACGTTGAAAGGAAAACACCGCGCGAAAAAAGGTTTCCTGATCGGCTACCTCTCAGGAGCCATCGCATTCGGTATCCAGTTGTCATGGCTGTCCACCGTGTCATGGCTTGGCCCTATCGTGCTGGCCGGCTATCTCGCGCTGTTTTTCGGGGCTTTCGGAGCCTTCGCCGCCACCATAGGAAACCCGTGGAACCGCGCGGAGGATCTTTCCGAAAGCCCGTTCCGTAGCTTGTTCACCGCCTTCACCCACGCCACCGTGTGGGCGGGACTTGAGTGGCTGCGCGGCTGGCTCTTCACCGGCTTTGGCTGGAACGGGCTCGGCGTCGCTTTCCATGACACGCTCGTCATTTCACAGGCCGCCGATCTGTTGGGCGTAACCGGACTTTCCCTGATGCTGGTGTTTTTCCAATGTGTCCTCGTCCAGGTCGCTCACCGCCTGAAAAAGACGGCGGCCGATGGCATTCGGCGCCCGCGCTGGGATTTCGCGGTGAGCGCACTCGGCGTGGGGCTACTCATCGGCTATGGACTCCTCCGCATCGCGGGTGAGAGCGGAAAGGAATCGATCCCGTTAAAGGCATTGCTCATTCAGCTCAACATTCCTCACGAAGGCGCGACCGTGCTTTGGCCCGCCGAGCAAGTCCACATGGGCTACGAGGACGAAACGCTCGAAGCACTGGAAGCGATCGAGAAAGCCGACGAGAAAAAACTCAAGTCCGCAATCACTGCCAGCGGTGAAGGCGAGATCGAGCTAAGCCATCCCGATTGGGTTCTATGGCCGGAGACGGCACTGGCAGGCCGCATCATCCGCACGGACAACGGCGAGTGGGGAGCGTGGCGTGAAAACCTCGACACCATCGGCCGCGTTCGTGAAAGCGGTGCTTTCGACCTTTTCTACGGCGTCGTCGAGATCGAGGGCGAAGCGCGCGCGGACGGACTTTACCAAAAAGAAAAAGCAAAGATCTACAACTCCATCGCAGTCCAGAACGCCGGGGGCGATCTCGTAACCTACCGCAAGCGCCACCTCGTCATTTTTGGTGAAACCATCCCTTTCGTGGAGTCCATCCCGCTGCTGAAAAAAATCTATGAGCAGCAGGCGGGCGCCGAATACAACGGTTCGTTCACCGCCGGCCCCTCGCTCGATCCGTTGCCATACAAGCTGAAGGGGAAAGAGATCAGCATCATTCCCGCCGTCTGCTTCGAGGACACCGTCCCGCGCCTGACACGGAAATTCGCGCGCCCCGGTCCGCAAATCATCGTGAACCTCACCAACGACGGCTGGTTCAAGGAATCCCCCGCCGCCGCACAGCATTTCGCCAACGCCCGCTTCCGCGCCATCGAGCTGCGTCGCCCCATGCTCCGCTGCGCAAACACTGGCGTCAGTGCCGCCATCGACACCATCGGCTCCACCACCCATCCGAAGACAGGAAAACCTCAGATCCTCGCCGACTCAAACGGCGGCCATTTCACCCGGGGTAGCCTACTGACAGAACTGAACATCCCGGTCCAGCCCAGCGTCTCGCT
>CAMBTF010000314.1 GCA_945870545.1 Akkermansia muciniphila | reverse complement strand
AAGAAAATCGTCGTCACCCGCACCCGCGAGCAGGCGGGGGATCTCAGCAAGCGCCTCCAGAATCTTGGCGCGGATGTGATCGAGCTGCCCACGATTCGCATCGAGCTGCCGGAGGATCGCGAGGGCTTCGCCGAAGGGGTCACGCATGCCCACGAATACGACTGGCTCGTCTTCACTAGCCCGAACGGCGTGGAAAAATTTTTCGACGCGTTTTTCGCCACCTACGAGGATGCCCGTAGTTTGGGAAATCCCAAGATCGCGGCCATCGGCCCGGGCACGGCGGCGAAGATCCGCGAATACCGGATCGGCGTGGATCTGCTGCCAAAACGTTTCGTTGCCGAGGGTCTGATCGAGGAGTTCAAGGAGCTCAACGTCGAGAACCAGACCATGCTCTGGGTGAAAGCTGCCGAGTCGCGCGATGTGATCTACGACGGCCTGATGAAACTCGGGGCCATCGTCGATGAATGCATCGCCTACCGCACCGTTCCGGAAACGGACGACTACACGGGCGCGCAGGCGAAGTTCATCGAGGACGGCGCGGACATGGTCACTTTCACCTCCAGCTCCACCGCCGAGCACTTCTTCGCCCTCGGCCTACCGTGGCCGGAAAATTGCGTCGCCGCCAGCATCGGCCCGGTGACTTCTGCGACGCTCAAGGAACTCGACCACAAGCCCGCCATCGAGGCCGCGCAGCACGATATCCCAGGTCTGGTGAAAGCGATCACGGACTACTTCCGGAAATAATGGAGAGCCGCGCCTGTGGCCGGCTTTCTTAGGATGGGTGGAAAAGCCGGCCACAGGCACGGCGACCGTGGCGGCGGATTGAATCCGCCATGCCAAAAAAATAGACCTGAGCTTGGTGAAAGCTTCAGGCCTACTTTTGAAAGATGTTGAGGAAAACCTTTATTTTGAATACTCCACCTGCACGGGAGCTGGGGTGGTCGGAATTTCCTTGAAGGTGGGCAATGGGCGCAGCGGCGGGGCGGACGAGTCGCTGGTGCAGCAACCGCAGGATGAGGAAAGGATTGCGACGGCGCAAACGGAGAGGGCAAGTAAGAATTGAGTCATGCAGTTTGTTCTAGTTTGGGGATTTTATTTGGAAAGGATTTTTGATCGTGACGATCAAAAAAACCCCGCCCGTTTCCATGGAAGCGGGCGGGGCGGGAGCCGAACTTACTTAGCAGGAGCTTGGTAAGCAGGAGCTGTAGGAGCACTTGGGCAGCACGAAGCTGCAAAGAAGGCTGCGACAGTGGCAACGATGGCAAGTTTGATGATGTTCATATCGGTTGTGTTGTTTATTGGTTGCTGATACCACCTACCCGTTCTGGGTGGGTGTGCGGACTAGATTAGCGTCAGCGGTTCGATCTGCAAGGTAAAAGGACATCTCGACTACGCTGGCAGCTTTACACTGAGCGGGTGCTTTTGCGCCTAGCGGAGCCGGAGCCGCCCCCGCGGCGGTTTCCGCCCCCTCCACCTCCATTTTGGCTTCCCCTGCCGCCTTGCTTCACGGCGGGGGGGCGGAATCCGCGGATGTGTTTCTCGTTCAATGACTCGCTGTGCCATGGGTGGTCGGTAAGACGCGGAATGGCTTTCTTGATCGTTCTCTCGATATCGCGGAGAAAATCGATTTCGTCTTCGGCGCAGAAGGATACGGCCATGCCATCGGCCCCCGCACGGCCTGTGCGCCCGATGCGGTGGACATACGCCTCCGGTTCGTTCGGCAGGTCGTAGTTCACGACCAGCCCGACATCTTTTACATCCACGCCGCGCGCGGCGACATCCGTGGCAACGAGTACGGGAACGAGTCCCTGCTTGAAACGGGCGAGCGCTTTTTCACGCTGAGCTTGAGACTTATTGCCATGGATCGCTTCCGAGGCGTAGCCGGCCTCAGTGAGCGCCTTGGCAATCTTGTTCGCGCCATGCTTGGTGCGGTTGAAGACGATGGTGAGTTTCGATGACTCGGCCTTGGCCTGTTTGTCGAGAAGTTGCTCTAGCAGATACATCTTGTTGCCGCGGTCCACGAAGCAGAGGCGCTGCTCGATGCGCTCGGCGGTGGTCACCTCGGGGGTGATGGAAACCCGCGCTGGATCGCGTAGGATCGTTTTTGCCAGTTCCACGATGTTCGGGGCGAGCGTGGCGGAAAAGAACAGGGACTGTTTTTTTTGCGGGAGCATCGCCACGATGCGTTTCACATCGCGCAGGAAACCCATGTCCAGCATCCGGTCCACCTCATCGAGAACAAAAAACTCGACCGCTGTGAGATCGACATGCCTTTGCTCGATCAGATCCAGCAGCCGCCCGGGGGTGGCGACGAGGACATCGACGCCGGATCGCATCGCGGAGACTTGCGGATTTTGCCCCACGCCTCCATAGATCAGTGTCTGACGGAAACGGATTTTTTGGCCGTAGGTGGAGAAGCTTTTTCCCACTTGGATCGCGAGTTCGCGGGTGGGTGCGAGGACGAGGCAGCGGCACTGCTTGGGTCGGAGGGTGCGCGGATCGTTGTGGATCGCGTTGAGTATCGGCAGCGCGAAGCTGGCGGTTTTTCCCGTGCCCGTTTGCGCGCAGCCGAGGAGATCGCGGCCTTCTAGAAGCAGCGGAATCGCCTGTGCCTGGACAGGGGAGGGGGTGGTGTATTCAAGTTCGTTGAGAACCTGTTTCAGGGGCGCGGCTAGTGCCATCGCTTCGAATGTAGCGGTCATGTCTTTTCAAATTCGCCCTACCGCCGGGTATCGGCGTGGGGCGGTGTCGATGATTTGTGAGTTGAACCTCTTGCAATCCCTCATCGAACAAAGACCGGAAAAAGCGTCGCTGTGCGGCGCGGACGTCGCTGGCGAGGTGGCGTGATATGCCGGATCGGTCGAATGGCAAGGTTTATGTGAGAAGATTATTGTGAAAGGATCATTGTATGAAGGCGATGCTTGCCAACGACAAGTTCAGTCGCCAATTTTCCGAAGCGTCTTCCGCATGCGCGGTGAAATACCCGAAAATCCAACCAGCCATGGCAGAAATTACTGAAAC
>CAMBTF010000313.1 GCA_945870545.1 Akkermansia muciniphila | reverse complement strand
CATCTCCCGGAAAACGGATTTCATGATCTCGTTATGATCGAACAGCCCCCCTCACTCACGCCACAGGATATCGCCGCCATGCAAACGGCGCAATACGCCGATCTCGGTCAGCCGCAGACGGTGAAGGTTTTCGGGATCATGCATGTGATCTTCGCCGCATACGGGCTACTGATGACTGTGTGGACGGTTTACGTGCTCGCTGTGGGGAATCCGTTCGAGAACCTCTTTCCCAAAACGCCCCAAATGGAGGCACAGGCAAAGGCGCAGGCTGCGATGGAGGAGGGCATGATGCCGATGACGGTGATCTCAACGGTTCTCACGGTGATCGTTACTGCGATCATGCTCAAGGCCGGTATCCTGCTGCTGAAGAAACGCGGAAGCGGCTTGCGTTGGTCGAACCGCTACGCCTGGTCTTCGCTGGCCTCAAAGGTGGTGCACATCGTGTTGACATTCATCTACACCGTCCCGGCGATGAAGCAGATGGCGGCTGTCACGGCGGGTGGCGTAATGCCTGCCGGGCAGATGGAAATGATCATGGTCGGCACGATGCTTGTGACCTTCGTGGTGATGTCTTCCTATCCGATCATCACCCTGATCTTGCTGAACCGCCCGAAAACGAAGGAGTGGTTCGCGAACCGGCCTGACTGAACCTCCGAATCTGCCACGCCCACCCAAGGTTCATGAGATCCTCCGAGGAAAGTTCTCCAAATCCATGCTTTCCGCGTAATCCATGTCTCCGCAACGTAGAAATTCCAGTAATTTTATTGAAAATTCGTATTGATAATCCGAATTTTCAATAATAATTAATGCTGCAATGCGTCCCATCATAGATCGCGCCGCCCGATTGGCGCAGCTCCGCGAGCTGTTGTCCTACAGCCCTGTGGTTGCGATTCTTGGTCCGCGGCAGTGTGGTAAGACCACCTTGGCGAAGATGATCGCCGCAGATCACTATTTTGATCTGGAAAACCCGCGTGATCTGGCACGCTTGGAAAACCCTCAGACTACCTTGGAAAAGCTGGAAGGCGTGGTCTGCATCGATGAGATCCAGCTCAAGCCGGATTTTTTTCCCCTGCTGCGCCACCTCGTGGATCATCATCCGCAGACACAATACCTGATCCTTGGCAGCGCCTCCGAGGAGCTGATCCAGAAAAGTTCCCAGAGCTTGGCGGGGCGTGTCGCGTTTCTCCATCTTCATGGTTTCGATCTGGTGGAAACAGGTGTGGAGCATCTCGCCCAGCGGTGGTTCCGCGGCGGTTTTCCCCGCGCTTTTCTGGCTCCGTCCGATCGGGTCGCTTGCAGTTGGTTGGATCATTACATTTCGACATTTCTGGAGCGCGACCTTGCGGAGTTCGGGTTCCGCATCCCATCGCCCACCATGCGCCGTTTCTGGACGATGCTGAGCCATTGCCACGGAGGAATCGTAAATTATTCCGAGCTCGGGAGATCACTGCAAGTAACGGATAAAACGGTGCGCAGCTACCTCGATGTATTGGCGGGCACATTCATGGTGCGTGTACTGCCGCCATGGTTCAATAACACATCCAAACGGTTGGTGAAAAGTCCCAAGGTGTATTTGAGCGACTCGGGTATTTTCCATCGATTGCAACTCATCGGCGATCTTGCGCAATTGGAATCGCATCCGAAGCTCGGAGCTTCATGGGAGGGTTTCGTAATCAACCAGATCATCCGTCTTTCCGCTCTTCCCGAAAACACATTCTATTTTTGGTCCACCCACACGGGTGCGGAAGTCGATCTGTTCTGGCAGCAGAACGGCAAGAACCACGCCGTGGAAGTGAAGTATGCCGATGCCCCGAGGCGCACAAAATCCATGGTGCAGGCGGTCGAAGACCTAAAACTCGACAAGCTCTGGATCGTCTATCCAGGGCCGGACACATACGCCTTGGACGAAACCATCACCGTGCTTTCGATCAGGCAACTACGGGACATTTTTTCGTGAGTCCCCCCAATCACACCCCGAGCATCAGGGAGATGTGCTCGGCGGTGAGTTCGCCCATGGATTTGCAATCGCGGAAATCCGTGGTGCCGTGCATGCGGTCGAGCTCAAGGGCGAGGCGGTGGACATGTTCCACCGGGGCGATTTCCTCCCGCCGCATGATGCCGAGGAGGGCGCGCAGGCGGGTGGATTCCACCTTCGCGCGGCGCGCCATCTGGGCGTGCTCCTCGTTGACGTATTGGTCGATGGATTTCCGGTTCAGCACATGAAAGGCGAGGCGCGTGACGGGGCGGTTCGAGTTGAAGCGGAAGGCGAGGTAGATATTGCCGTTGCCCTCGTAGGACTGCTGGTCGAAGTCGATGGGGCGCACGCGGTATTGCACCTCCTCGAAGTCCGGCGTGATATCGACGACGTAGTTCACACTGCGCATGTCCCCGAGCAGGCGGATGAAGGAGCGCTCGGTGAATTTCGTGAACTCCTTGGCGATGCGTACTTTATTGAGCTTCGGATCCGGGAGGTAATCGCGCAGGAACACATCGCCCGGCACGCCCGCGATGTGCTCCTCGATGAGGGTGTTGCCCTTAACCATGTAGTTGATCCGGTTCGGCGAAAGGATGTGCTCCAGCTCCAGGCCGTAGATGCGCGAGGCGTCCGCCTGCTTCACGTAGAAGTAGTCGGAGTTGTCGTTGAAAAGGTTCGTGACGCGGATGCGGAAGGGTTTGGAATTTCCGAAATCCCCGAAGTCGATCCGATCCACCAGCAGGTGCTCGTGCTCGACGGCGTCGCGCCCGAGCTTGAGCTCGCTGTAAATGCGGATGAGCCGCGGCCGGAGTTCCGCGAGGACTTCGGGCGGATACATCACCGTCAGCCACAGCGTTTCGCGTCCCTGCGGGTCGTCGTAAGGCATGGCTCCCGTGAACCTTGTCAGCTCCGAATAAACGCGGGGAATATCCCGCAGCCGATCGAAGCGATAGAGATACTGCCGCAACGGCTGGGAAACCTCATACATCAATTTTCTCGCCGGGATCATCCTGCCGGAAACTTTAAATTTTAAACCCTAAACTCCAAGGAAGAAGA
>CAMBTF010000312.1 GCA_945870545.1 Akkermansia muciniphila | reverse complement strand
CTGGAAAGGCTCGCCCACCCGCTTCACTAGCCGCAGACTTCGCGCGTGACCCGCAACGAAGCCCTCAAAATTGAACGCGAAGCCGCATGGATCGGTGACGCTGTGCTCGCACTTTTCGCCCGCGAATTCGTGCTCAGCGAGCGCGGCTGTATGGACGGCGTCTGGTTCACCCATCTCACATCCAACGAGTTCCTCAGCGCCTTCGGAAACCCGACAAGCGTCGAGGCAAGAATCGGTGAAATCTACCGCGCCGAAGGTCTCGCCGCCGCGCATGCCCACATCGCGACGGAATTTCTGCCGCTTTTCAGAAAGCAGATCACGAAAAAAATAAAATGACCGCCTAGAATGTCGGCGCAGCCACGGTGGCTTTGTCCCGCTCCTCGATGCGCCGGCGCAGGATGCGATCCGCCGTTTCCGTGACCATCTGGGAAAGCAGCAGCCAAAGGTGCGATCCCTCCCGGTAATCAGCCGGCGCGATGTGTTTCACCCGTCCCGCGTGGGTGCAGAGATCGAAGCATTTCCGGAACGAACGCCCGGTCTTGTCCTCGGGATTGTAAACTGCAATGCCATGGCCGCCGTTGCGATTCACCACCGTGAAGCACGGCACATCCGTCGGCCCGTCGCCGACATAGACCATGTTCTCGAAGGGGATTGGGCGCTGGTCGGCCGGCATGTGATCGTTCACATCCTGGTCGTAGCGGAGCATGCCCTTATTGATGCGGAAAAGGAACTGGGTCTTCGTAGTGTGCGAGATCACCCGTTTCGGGAAACTGATCAGCCCCTCCGCGTCCTCGCCGAACTCGCAGCCGAACATTTCCCTCACGTAGGGCTTGAGCCGCGAGCCGTCGAGCAGCGCCTTCAGCCCGGAGGAAATGATGTAATGCTCGACCTTGATCCCTGCCAGCTCGTGTTCCGGCCGCAGCGCCGCCTTGGGCAGGGCTTCGAAAAGCTCGGGCACACCCAGGAAAAAACTCAGCCCCGCGCCGAGTTCGGTGAGCATCGCGTTCGTCACGCGGTCCATCCCGAGGTAGTCGAGCAGGCATTTCATGTAGGCCAGCTCGCCGTCCCACTTCTGGTCTTGGACAAGGCTGTTGCATTTTTTCCAGAACTGCGCCGGATCGATCCCAAACTTCGGGAACACCACGTCGTCCTGCATGTATCTCGGGCTCAGCGTCTGATCGTAGTCATACACCAGTGCGATCGTGTTTTGCGTGGCTGCCATAAGTGCGAAGAGGCAACCAAGCTCAACACCCACCGACAAGGCGCAATTTTTTTTACGAAATCAGTGCACTGCCGCATTGACAAGCCTACCCAAGTTCCTAAAGTCCCGCCCCCGCGCCAAAGCAGGACGCGATTTACTACCACGATTACGCCATGAGCTTCCGTACCTACCAGCCGACCAAACGCACCCGCAAGCAGCAGCACGGTTTCCGCGCACGCATGGCCACAAAAGCCGGCCGCGACTGCATCAAACGCCGCCGCCAGAAAGGCCGCAAGCGCCTGATTCCTAAGGGAGCCGAGCTTCACTTCAAGCGCCACATCACGCAACACGGCACCTGATCCAGAGCGCGGGTTTTCCACCCCTCGCCCCAGCCGCTCACTCCATACGAGGATTCCCCATGAGGTTCCCGAGAAAGTGCAGCGTCACCCATCACGCGGATTTTATCCGCATCCGAAAAACCGGCCACGCGAAAGCAGGCCGGTTTGTCATTGTCAGCACCTTGGCCGATCCCGCGCTGCCCTCCCTGCGGGCCGCCTTCGTCACCAGCAAGCGCGCCGCAAAAAAGGCTCACGACCGCAACCTCATCCGCCGACGCCTCCGCTCTTACCTTCAAGCACACGCTCCAGCCCTCTCCGATCCGAAACGATACATCGTCACCATCGCCCGCCCCGGCGCGGCGCAAGCATCCAACGCCGACCTTGAGGCCGACTGGCTCCGTCAATGCCAACGACTGAAGCTGATGCCTTAAGCCGCATCCGCGTCTCTTGACCATTGACCGCCAGCTCTCCAAAGCCTAAGCAGCCCCTCCCGATTCGCCTTTCCAAGCGTCTCATACCCATCCCTTTCCAATACCATGTACGACCGTAAAACCTGGATAGTCCTCGCGCTCTGCGGAGTCCTGATCGCCCTCAACATCTATTTCTCCTCGCAAAACCCACCGGTGCCGCCCGTCAAGCCGCCGACCAACGATATCCCCGCGCTCGTGGAAGGCCAAGCTCCTGCGGAACTCAGTGTAGAGAGCCCGCCGCCACCCACCGAAGAAGAGCTCATCATCCTGGAAAACGAAAAGGTCGTCTTCACGCTCACCAACATCGGTGCCGGCATCAAACATGCGGAACTCAAGGATCAGAAAAACGTCGGGGAAACATCCCGCGTTCGCATCAACCTTCACGGTTCCGGCCCCATCGCGGGATTTGTGGATTCCAAGGAAGCCCTCGACACCACGCCTTTCGCCTACAAACAGGATCTCTCCGTCTCCGGCAAGACAGCGGTGTTCATCGCGAAACTGCCCAGCGGTATCGTCGCCAAGAAGACCTTCACCCTTGAGACGAAAACAATCCCCGGCGCTCCCTATTTCCTCAACCTCACCCTCGAATTCGAAAACACCACCCCCGCCTATTTCGATCTTTCGGAATACGGGCTCTTTCTCGGCTCCGCTGCTCCTCTCTATCAGGCCGAGCGCCCCACCCACACCGGCTTCTTCTGGTATGAGGGCGGCGAGATGCACTTTGAGGCCGCTACAGCTTTCAACGGTGGCTGGTTCTCCTCCGAGAAATCAATCATCCGAAGCGATCTGGGTGAGGAGGTCAAATACGCCGGCGTGACCGACCAGTTCTTCTCCACAGTGATCCGCCCAGAGAAACCCGCCGCCACCCGCGTCTGGGGAAAACCGAAACAAGTGGTGCTCAAGGCAAACGACAAGGCCGTATCCGCCGTCCGCGCCGCCATTTCCCTTCCATCCGTCAACCTCACACCCGACACCCCGCTCACCCTCAAATACCGCATCTTCACCGGCCCCAAGGCGAACACCATGCTCCG
>CAMBTF010000311.1 GCA_945870545.1 Akkermansia muciniphila | reverse complement strand
GGATCATCCGCTCACCGCCTCGCGCCTTGAGGCGATCGAGGCAGCGGGTGGAAACCCTTTCATGGAATACTCCGTCCCCGAGGCGATCCTGAAACTCCGCCAAGGCGTAGGTCGCCTGATCCGCACGAAGCGAGACAGCGGCCTCGTCTGCATTTTAGACAACCGCATCCTCACGAAACGCTACGGCAGCGCGTTCATGAAAGCATTGCCGGATGCGCCGGTGGAGATCGTGGTGTGAAACTCTAAACTTTAAAATTGAAACCCGAAGGAAGACTTTGGCTGTTTTTTCGGAATGAGACTAATCCTGCTAACTCTGGTGCTCTGCGTGTTTTTCCTGCTCGGATGGTGGGCGTTCGGGCAAGGGCTGGAGGAGGCATGGAACGTGGAGGTTTTGGCGGGGAGGTTCCGCGAGGCGAAGGGCTGGGCCTGGCTGGTGGGGATCGCGTTGTTGCTGGCGGATCTTTTGCTGCCGATCCCGGGAACGATTGTGATGTCGGCGCTTGGGGCGGTTTATGGGGTTTGGCTCGGCGGGTTCATCGCGGCGATGGGTTCGATGCTGGCGGGGATGTCCGGTTACGGTATCGGGAGGTTTTTCAAAGAGGACTTTGCGAAGCGGTGGCTGGGCGAGCGGGATTTCGAGAAAGGAAAGTCGCTGTTCCGGCGGGGCGGGGCGTGGGTGGTGGCGATGAGCCGGGCGCTGCCCATCCTGCCTGAGGTGCTGGCGTGCCTGGCAGGTTTGCTGCGCATGCCCTTCGGGAAATTTGTCATCGCGCTCGCCTGCGGATCAGTGCCGATGGGTTTCCTGTTCGCCTGGATAGGGGCTTTGGGAACCGATTATCCAGGCTGGGGATTGGGTTTCAGCCTTGGCGTGCCCGCCGTTCTGTGGGGAGCGGCAGCGGTTCTGGGGAAACGAGGTTAGGGTTTGGCTTGGCGGATAAAATCCGCTGCCACGGCGCGGATCTCGCGGTCGGCGGTGAGGATCTGCTCCAGCGTCGGATTCAGAATGGCTGTGTGCTCCGCCATGCAGTGCGCCACGCAGCCCCAGATGTCTGGGAAACGGATGTCACCGGCGCGGAAACGCTCGACGGCAATCTCGTTGGCGGCGTTGAGGACGGCGGGCATCGTGCCGCCGGTGTTTCCCGCTTCGCGGGCGAGATGGAGTGCAGGGAAATCATCGAGACGGGGAGGCGAAAACTCCAGCTTGGAGAGCGTGGCGAAATCGAGCGGCTGCAGCGCGCCTTTCAACCGGGCAGGGTAGGTGAGGGCGTATTGGATGGGGAAACCCATGTCCGTCCTGGAAAGCTGCGCGAGCACCGAGCCGTCCGTGAACTCGACCATCGAGTGGATGATGCTCTGCGGATGAATCACTGCCTCGATCCGGTCCATGCCGATCCCGAAGAGCCAGCGCGCCTCGATCATTTCCAGCCCCTTATTGAAAAGGGTGGCGGAGTCGATGGTGATCTTCGGCCCCATGTTCCAGGTCGGGTGCTTGAGTGCCATTTCCGGAGTGACGTCCCAAAGGTCAGCGGCGGGGGTCTCGCGGAACGGGCCGCCCGATGCGGTGAGGATGAGGCGTGAAATCTCGCTGCCCGATCCGCGGTGGCCTTCGAGGCATTGGAAGATCGCATTGTGTTCGGAATCAACCGGCAGGATGCGGACTCCTTTTTCGGCGGCGCGGGCGGTGATGATTTCCCCGGCCATCACGAGAATTTCCTTCGATGCGACGGCGATGTCCTTGCCTGCGTCGATGGCAGTGAGGGCGGGTTGCAAGCCGGCGGTGCCGACGATGGCGATGAGGACGATGTCAGCTTCTTCGAGTTGCGAGAGGGTATTGAGGCCTTCCGCACCGGTATGAATGTTCACTCCTGTGGGTAAGAGCGAGCGCAGTTCCGCCGCTTTCGATTCATCATAAATCGCGACATGGCGGACTCCCGTCGCGATGGCCTGCTCGGCGAGTTTGGAAACGCTCGATGCGGCGGCGAGCCCCACGAGCTCGATTTCATCCGGTAGGTTGGCGGCGACCTTCAACGTGGAGAGCCCGATAGATCCGGTGGAGCCGAGGAGAACGACACGGCGTTTCATGCGAAGTGGGGAATGATCCAGACGAGATAGAAATACAGCGCGGGCGCGGTGAAGCAGATGCTATCGATGAGATCAAGCCCGCCGCCAATGCCCGGCAGCATCTTGCCGGAGTCCTTCGCGTGGAGGGAGCGTTTGACCACGCTTTCCGCGAGATCACCGACGACAGCGAGGATAGCTAGCAGGAAGCCGAGCGCGATAACATGCGGCCATGAATGAAGGGCGGCAAGCTTGCCCGGCAGAAGCGCGTAAAGCCCGCACGCCGCTAGCTGTGCGGAAAAAAGCGCCCCGGCGAAACCTTCCCACGTCTTACCCGGCGAGATGTGCGGGATCATCTTGTGTTTCCCGATCAGCGATCCGGTGATGTAGGCACCCATGTCCGAGAATTTCGTGACTGCCAGCAGCCATAGTAGGACAAACGCGCCGGGCACCGCGCCCTCGCCGGGCAGCGCGAAGGAGATCCGCGCCGCGAAATTGAAAAGATAGGCGATGTAGAGAAACCCTAACAGGTTTGCGGCCACGGCGAGCAGCGCTTCGATGCCCTTGATCGAATAGCGGAGCTGGAGAGTGAAGGCACCGGTGACTGCGATAAAAACGGCCACCGCATCGAGCACAGGCGGGATGTCCTTACCTCCTTTGATAAAATGAAAATACGCGATCCCGCAATACGCCACGGCGAGCATCAGACCGAAGCGCGGGAAGCACTCCACATCCGCGGTGCGTAGCATGCGGAAATACTCGATGGTCGAGATGACTGCCAGCACCCCGATCAGCCCGAGGTAGGCGGCGGGGATCATGCTGACGAAGATCGCGGAAACAATCCCCCAAAGGAGCAGGGTGCTGCCCGCCCTGCGGACAAAGACCATGGCCTTGCTCGGGCCGGCGGATTTAGGATTCTCAGGCTGCACAGGTTGACATCATGGAAGCCTTCGCCGAGCCGCGTGGCAACTCATTCCGGCTCCTGAGCG
>CAMBTF010000310.1 GCA_945870545.1 Akkermansia muciniphila | reverse complement strand
GGAAGAATTTCACCGCAAAGCCGCAAAGGTCGCAAAGGGACGCGGAGCCGTGCTTATGCTCTCTTTTCTTGTGTCTTGTGTCTTCAAGTCTTGAGTCTTTTTGCCTCTTCCATCACGGCCTGGGGGACGGGGCGGAGATCCCAGACGAGGCGGAACTTTTCCAAGATACGAAGGATGTAGTAGGTGGGGTCGATCTCGTGGGGGAGGAAGCCCTGGCGGGTGGAGTGGGGGAAGCGATGGTGGTTGTTGTGCCAGCCCTCGCCGAGGGTGATGAGGGCGAGGAAGAAATTGTTGCGAGAGTCATCCTCGGTATCGAATTTTCGTTTTCCCCAGACGTGGGCGAGGGAGTTGATGAACAGGGTGCCGTGGAGCAGGACGGTGGTAGAGATGAAGAACGTCCACACGAAGAACTGCCACATCGTGGTGCCGAGGGAAGGAGCGAAGGTTTCCAGCGCCCAGCCGATGGCGAGCATGACAATGCCGAAGGCGATGGGGACGAGCTGATCGAAGCGGTTAAGCCAGACGAGCTCGGGGAATTTCACGAGGTCGGGGATAGCCTTGTAGTTGGTGGGGAAATTCCGTTTCGAGGTGAGCCAGCCGATGTGGGACCAGAGGAAGCCGCTGATGCGGGGTGAGTGGATGTCCTCCTCCTCGTCGGAATGCTTGTGGTGGTGGCGGTGGGTGGCGGCCCACCAGAGCGAGCCGCGTTGCATCGAGGTATTTCCGACGATGGCGAGGAAGAGCTGGAAGGCGCGGGAGGTCTTGTAGGAGCGGTGCGAAAAGTAGCGGTGGTAGAAGCCGGTGATCGCGAACATGCGGATGAAATACAGCGCCGCCGCGGCGATGACCGGCACCGGGCTGATGCCGACCCAGAACACCGCGAGGCAGCCGAGGTGCAGGAAAATGAAAGGAAGGGTGCGCTGCCAATCGACCTTGTCGGGCAGCGTGGAGGGATCGGGCGAGCCGGGGGCGCGGTAGTCGGAGTCCCACCATTGGCCAAGGAGGGTTGTGAGAGCCTTGATGCGAGAAGTCATGGGTTGTGGAATTTATTTTTCGAAACGGCGGCGGATGGATTCGATGACACCGCCGAGGACAGGAATCTGGCCGTAGATGTTCGTGCCGGAGTCCCAGAAATCCTGGTGCATCGTGACCTTGCCATCGGCGTTGAGGCGGATGTGGGACATGCCCACGGACTCGACGGGCTTGCCGCCGTTGAGCTTGGGTGCGGAGAAAACCATGGTCCAGCGGACGTAATGCTCCGCTCCCGAGCTGGCGGTATCGTCGATGGTGACCTGGTATGAGGTCATCGTGTCCGCCGTGCTGAGGAAATATGCCATGATCTCGTCAGGCCCGGTGTGGGTCACCAAGGTGTCGTTGAGGTAGGCGTTCTTGGCATAGACCTTCGCGGTGTTTTCGCGCACGTAGTCCTTGTCGCTGATTTTCTGGAGAAAAGTGGTGAATGCAACGAGAGAAGTGGAAGAGCTTGCCTGAGTCTTGGTGGAGGCCAGCTTATCCTTGTATTCCTTGGTGCGGGTGGCCGTGTCGAAATGGGGAGCGCAGGCGGGGATGAGAATGGCAAAAACCAGCAGTAGGAGCAGGACGGCGGGCAGGGTCTGTAGGGCGATTTTCAAAGACATGTTGGATTTTATCACGGTTTTGGAAAGATGCGAGCAGATCGGTATTAGCTTTTTGGGCGGAAAATTCGCAGCCCAAGGCAGGAAAAGACGATCCATGCGATGAAAGCGAGCTAGAAGGGAAGGCGGAGCCATATTGCCAAGCGCGGGATGTCCATGCCAGACGCCCCGGAACGCGGGTAACTCATGGATCCGTTGTGGGGGAGCATTCCATGCAGGATCGTGGTCTTCGTTTTAAAAATCGGGGAAAAGATCGTCTTTGCGGCGGGGGGCGAGAGCGGCATGGATTTTCGGCAGCGCGGCTTTTAGTTTGAAAAAACCGGCGGTGGCATGTGGCCAGAGTTTTCGATCCCAATCGCGGACGAAGAAATGCGGCGCGACGGGGAGGTGTTCCGCGTCGAGGAAATCTTTTGTAAAGCCGACGTTGGGTTGGGAAACAACGATGGAATCGAGTTTCTCGGCGCTCATCCAATCCGAAATCGCGGAGGGAAATGGCCCGGCCAAGCGGCTGCCGTGGGTGCGGTGGAGCGTGTCGTTCACCGCGCCGTTGAGGAAGGCGGAGATGAGCGGTGTCGTTTCCAGAACCGGCGGGATAAACGCGGCGGTGGCGCTGATTTTCCCCAATCTATCCGGCGGCGGCGCGAGGTCATCGGGAAACATGAGATGGCCGATGCGGCCGCGCGGGGCGGGATCGGGTGGGAGATGGAGCGGCTGCCTTTCCGGCACGAAATCCATGGGCAGGGGCGGGGCGGATTCGTTGAGTTGACCTTTGGGATCGAAGCGTCCGTTCGTGAACTTGGAAATGTTTTCGGCGCGGGCGAGGTAGTGTTTCCCCGGCGTGTGGAGACCCGCGACCCAGCGCCAGGAGAGCGTGTTCGCGGCGGGATCTCCGTCCAACAGATGGCGCAGGAAAAAATCGGCACCGAGCTGCCAAGGGAGTTTCAGGGTGAAGATCCAGATCGAGGCGAACCACATGCGGGCGTGGTTGTGGAGGTAGCCGGTATCTAACAGCTCACCGGCCCAGTGATCGAAGCAGGCGATGCCGGTTTCACCCGCGATGGCTTTCTCGTGTCCAGCGGACTTCTCCTGTTGCGCGAGAGTGGTGAGGTAATGGCTCCATGCCTCGGGCCGCATTTCCAGCCAGCCTTTCCAGTAGGTTCTCCACGCGATTTCCTGGAGGAACTTTTCCGCCGCGCGGGCGCTGTGTTTTTCCAGCACCGCGCGGGTGCATTCCTCCTCCGTGACGAGGCGTGTGCGGATGTAAGGCGAGAGGCCGGAAACGCCATCGTGTTTGCCCGCGCCGAGATCGAAGTTCCGATGCCCGGCGTACCGGACGGCATGCGGGACGAAGCCCTCTAATCTCTCAAGGGCGGCGGCGCGGGTGGGCGGGAAAATCATGCGCCCGGAAAATGC
>CAMBTF010000309.1 GCA_945870545.1 Akkermansia muciniphila | reverse complement strand
CGAGCATGACAACGATCTCACTCAAGGTTCCCGTCGAGCTGATTGCCCGGATGGATGCGGTCGCCCGCGCCAAACGGATCAGTCGCTCGGCCTTGCTTCGCGAAGCCTTGGAGGAAAAGCTCAAGGCCGTCGCCCGCAAAGCCCCACCAAGTCTATTCGAGCGAAGCGCGGATCTGTGCGGAAAAGGATGCAGCGGGCTGGGTGATCTTGCTTCGAATCCAAGACATCTCGAAGGATTCGGATCGTGAACGAAATCCTCATCGATACCGGCCCTTTGGTGGCGTATCTGGATCGCAGCGACCGGGATCACATGTGGGCGAAAGATGCCTTCAAACAACTCGTTCGCCCCTTGCTGACCTGTGAGGCGGTCATTGCCGAGGCTCTCTTCCTGCTGCGGCGCGGCGGTATCGATCCGGACGGCCTGCTCTGCCTGATCAGCCGCGGGCTGGTAGTGCCTGATTTTTCGCTGGCGACAGAGATCGGCGCGATTCATCAGCTGATGAAAACCTACCGCAATATTCCGATGTCACTGGCCGATGCCTGTCTGGTCAGGATGGCGGAGATTCATGAACATTCCAAGGTCATGACCTTGGATTCTGACTTCGTGGTTTATCGGAAATCCCGCCGAAAGGTCATACCTCTCCTGCGTCCGGAGCGCTGATTTGAAAACGCGATCACCGGCAGATTCTCACAGACCCGTTGCCACGAGGAGCCTGATCTAGGGAGAGGAAAGAGTTTGAACCACGGATCAACGCGGATGTACACGGATAAGAATGGGAAATCAGGATCGTAAAAGCTTCAATGCCCTGCCATCGCCCTCAGGCATCTGAAATTCGCCTTTCATAAACGGATGATTCCCCGTCCATCTGCGTTCACCTGTCCGTCGTCTTGTCCGCCGTAGCTTTAGCGAAGGAGGAAGCCTCGGCGAAGTCGGATCCGTGGTTCTCTTCTACAATTTACCCGAGCTTCGCCCTAGTGTAGAACTCTGCCCGGTGACTTCTCTCCCGACGATTGACTTGGGTATCCCGCGCCCTACGATTCCCAAAATGATATCCCGTTGCCTCTTTCTCTCCTGCCTCCTGGCAAGCGCCGCGATGGCCGCCGAGACATGGCCGCAATTCCGCGGGCCGACCGGCCAAGGCATCGCAAGCGGCCCCGGTCCTCTCAAATGGAGCAAGGATGCCGGGATCGCCTGGAAAGTCCCGCTTACTTCCCAAGGCTGGTCGTCGCCCGTAATCGCCGATGGATAAATTATCCTCACTGGCTCACGCAAGGATGGCGACACCGCTCATCTAACCGCTCATCTAACCGCTTTCGCCCTCGACGTCGCCACCGGCAAAAGCCTCTGGAGCATCGATCTTTTCAAGCCCACCGCCGAAGAAACGGCCGCCATGCACGGCAAGAACAGTTTGGCCTCCTCCACTCCGGTGATTGCGGACGGTGTGGTTTATGTCCACTTCGGCCACATGGGCACCGCCGCGTTGCGCCTCGATGATGGCGAGATCATCTGGAAAACCCAGGTTTCCTACAAACCGATGCACGGCAACGGCGGCTCACCTGTCATCGTAGGCGATCTGCTCGTGGTGAACGCCGACGCCGAGATCGACCCCACCATCGTCGCTTTTAACCGGAAGGACGGCACCATCGCATGGCGCACCCCGCGCGGTCAGGAAGTCCGCAGCAAGTTCTCCTTTAGCACCCCGCTGGTGGTCGAGACGGATGGCCGCACGGAAATCCTAAGCGCGGCCAGCGGCATGATCGGAGCCTACGCGCCCGAGGACGGCCGCCTGCTCTGGAAAGTGACCTACGGCGAGGGCTATTCCGTGGTGCCCCGTCCCATCGTCGCCGAGGGCATGGCCTACGTCGCCACTGGCTACAACGTTCCCAAGCTCATCGCCATCCGCCTCGGCAAGGCCACCGGCGATGTCACGAAAACCCACATCGCATGGGAAGTGACGCGCCGGATGCCGAAAACTCCGTCCATGATCGCCACCGGCGGACAGATCCTCGCGCTCGACGACACCGGCACGCTCACCAGTCTCGACGCGAAATCCGGCGAGCCGGTCTGGAACGAAAAGCTCCCCGGAAATTTCTCTGCCTCGCCGATTCTCACAGGCGACACCCTCTACGCCGTGACCGAAGACGGAGTTTGCTACGTCGTAAAAATCTCTCCCGCCGCCGCGAAGATCCAATTCGAAACCGACCTCGCCGAACGCACGTTGGCCTCACCCGTCCTGCTCGATGGAGCCCTTTATCTACGCACCGAAAATCATCTTTGGAAAATCACCGGCGAGTGATTTATCCCACCATGCCAGCTTTATGAAATCCCAACTCATCGCCGTCGCTCTCTCGCTGGCGCTTTGCTCCTGTGCGAATCCCTACCACCGCGGATTCACCGAAGCCTCCGCCGCTCTCCCCCGCCCACCCGTCAATGCCGAAGGCCCATGGCTGGGTAATTGGAAAAGCGAGGTCAACGGCCACACCGGCCCGCTGTGGTGCATCGTCCAGCCGTCGCCCGGCAAGCCCGGCAAATACGACTTCCGCTACCGCGCCGGCTGGGGAGTCCTCAAGTGCGGCGACTACACCCACAGCGTACCCGCCAAGCGGCGCAAAGACGGCTCCCTCGCGCTTTCCGGAGAAATGGAACTACCCAGTGGCCTCGGAACCTATCGGGTCAAAGGTAGGCTTACGCGTGAAACTTTCAGCGCCACCTACCAAAGCGCGGGAGACCGCGGCACGATATCACTGAAACGTCCCGAACCCTGAAAGCAATCAGCACCGCCACACGGTATGCACTTGTCCGCGATCATCTGAAACCACACACAACGAAGCCAGCTTACTCATGCCCGCTCTCAAACTCACTCGCACCCAATGGCTGATCTGCGTCATCGCCGCCTTGGGTTTCGCCTTCGACATTTATGAACTGCTGATGCTGCCGCTGATCGTCGGGCCTGCCTTACAGGAACTCATCGGCGCGGCGCCGGGGTCGCCGGAGTTCAACAGTTGGATCGGGAAACTGTTTTTCATCCCGGCCATCGCGGGCGGCATCTT
>CAMBTF010000308.1 GCA_945870545.1 Akkermansia muciniphila | reverse complement strand
GAAAAAATCATCGAGGCGGAGCTGGTGAAGTTACTCTGAGGGCTGCGCTCCTTGGACTGCTACAGCCTGCTGTAGCTTTCGGCCATGCAGCCCGCTGCGAGCCGCACGGCATTGGCACGGCGAGGCTTGCCATATCCCAGCCCGCCGCCGTTGACAGCAGGCTGTCTCACGGAAAGCTACAGCAGGCTGTAGCAGTCCAGGGCGCTTTCGCGCTCGCCGCCCGGATATAAAGCGGCGATTCTCATTCATCTGTGAATCCCGCCCTCGAAACCCTCGCTCTTGCCTCGCGTGAGCATCCCATTGTTTGGCCCGCGCTGTTCCTCGGCGCGGAGCCGCATCCGAATTTACTCCGCGCCACCGCATGGCAGCCGCTCAAGCCGCTGGCCGATCAATGCGTGGCCGCCGGGATGACGATGGCCGATGATCCGCAAGGGAAATTCCCCACCGTGTTTTTCCTGCCCGGAAAATCCAAGGAAGAGACGCTCGCCGGTTTCGCCCGCGCCCATGATCTCCTCGCGCCCGGCGGCATGCTGATCGCCGCCCTCGCGAACACATCGGGTGCCGCCCGTTTCGAGAAAGAACTCTCCAAAGCTACGCCGCTGCTCTTCTCCGTTTCAAAAAACAAGTGTCGCGCCTTCGCCGTCGGGAACGCGGAACCATGGGACACCTCTGTCCTTGCCGCGTGGCGCAGTCTTTCCGAACCCCGCCTCATACCGGATACTACATTCACCGTAGTTCCCGGCGTGTTCAGTGTGGATCACATCGATCCCGGCTCCGCCCTCCTCGCGCAACACCTGCCGCCTTCCCTGCGCGGCGAGGTGGCGGATCTCGGCGCCGGTTGGGGTTTCCTCAGCCATGCCGCCTTGGGAAAATGCCCGAACATTTCCCGCATCGATCTCTTCGAGGCGGATGCCCGCTCCCTCGCCTGCGCGCGGAAAAATGTCACCGGCCCGGTGGAGTTTTACTGGCACGATGTTACCTCCGGCTTGCCGGGGAAATACGACCATATCCTTACCAATCCGCCCTTCCACACCGGTCAGGCGCGCGACATCGGCCTAGGCCATGCCTTTCTCACCACCGCCGCCCGTGCCCTGAAACGAGGCGGCAGCCTCTACATCGTCGCCAACCGTCAGCTACCCTATGAGGCGCACTTGGAATCGCTAGGCCTCCGCCCCCGCCTCCTTGCGGAAACAGGAGGATTCAAGGTGATCGCCGCCATGTAGCGATCCAAAGAAAAGATCCCGGCCGGGGCGAAACGCTCCGCATGAAGCGTCATTCCGCAGCCACCAGGGAAGAGTCGGCTGGACGGCGGAGGCAACCCGAAGCTGACATCCGAGGACCTCTTTAAGACATGGGAATCTCGTAGTTAAGCACTTTGGGGTTTCTGGCTTCAGGATTCTGGTGTCTCTTTCCCCCATGTCCGCACCCGCCCCCAGTCGCCCCCGCGTCAACGTCCGCCGTCCGGATGTGATGGAGCTCGTCTCCGCGCAGGTCGCTGTCCATTACCGCTCCTCGCTCGTCGAGAAAATCAAGGATATGGGCGGGAAGATCACAAGTGGCGACACCACGCTGCTGCTTGCGAAGGATTTCGGATTCTGCTACGGCGTCGAGCGGGCGATCGACCTCGCGTATGCCTCGCGGAAAGTGTTTCCCGAAAACCGGATTTTCCTCATCGGCGAGATTATCCACAACCAGGAGGTGAACCGTCAGCTCCGCGAAATGGACATCGTTTCGCTGCCTTGGAAGGAAATCGACGCGACCTATGACGAACTCGGTCCCGAGGATGTGGTGATCGTCCCCGCCTTCGGGGCTCCGACCCATTTCATGGCGAAGCTCGATGAGCGCGGCTGCTACACGGTGGATACGACCTGTGGCGACGTGATGAAAGTCTGGCGGCGTGTGCGCGGTTACGCAAAGGAGGGCGTGACCTCAATCATCCACGGCAAGGCCGGTCATGAGGAGACGCGCGCCACCGCCTCCCGCGCCGCCGGCGAGGATGGGCAGGGTCACTACCTCGTCATACTCACCATCGCGGATGCGGACTACATCGCGGATTTCATACGCCATGGCGGTGACAAGGCCGCTTTTCTGGAGCGTTTTAAGGGTGGCTGCGAGCAGGGCTTTGACCCTGATGTCCACCTGCGGAAAATCGGCCTGGCGAACCAAACGACCATGCTGAAGGGCGAGACTCTTGAAATCCAAAAGCGCCTCGCCGCCGCCATGAAAGACCGCGATGGCTCGGAGGAGAATTTCCATGTTTTCGACACGATCTGCGGCGCGACGCAGGAGCGGCAGGACGCGCTGTTCGAGATGCTGAAAACGAAAAGGGATCTGCTGCTCGTCGTGGGCGGATATAAGTCCTCCAACACCGCCCACCTCGTCGAGATTGGCGAAAAGGAGCTTCCCACTTTTTTCATCCGAGATGCCGGGCAGATCCGCTCGCTGGAGGAGATTGTCCACTACGACCTCCATCACCACGAGGAGCGCACCGCGAACTACGCGGATGTGTTTTCCGGAAAGGAGCACGTCACCATCGGCCTCACGGCGGGTGCGTCCTGCCCAAACAACCTCATCGAGGCTACGGTGCGGAAAGTGTTCGAGCTGCGCGGGAGTCCGTTAGATTGAAGGCGATCCCTCACGCCAGATCCATCACCAGCACCTTGGCCCACATCTCGCGGTGACCGCCGGAGAAGGCGTCGTGGATAGGATCGGCTTTCTGGTATTTCTCATGGGCCTCCATGGTGTCGAAATGGAATGAGATGCCGTAATCCCATGAGTGGTCGGTCACGGGGCGCACCTCGGTGGCAGCGGGTTTGCCCCAACGGGCTTTCGAGATGTTCGGGGATTTCATCAACTCAGCAAGCGCGGCCTCCATACGGGCACCGCCGACCTCGTTCTTGAACTCATCTTTTAACCAGAAATAGACATGGTGTTCCATGCGCCCATCCTGCCTGCGGCCGGATGGAAAATCCAAGCACGAAGCACGAAATGAAGATTTCATTTAAGGCTTCGGGCTTTGGGTTTCGTGCTTTCCTCAAAGATATTTCATGAA
>CAMBTF010000307.1 GCA_945870545.1 Akkermansia muciniphila | reverse complement strand
GCGGAATTCTACAAACGCTGCGCTTTCTACGGCAACATCGGCATGGGCGAAGCCTACACCGACGGCATCTGGGACACGCCCGACATCGCCGCCGTGATCTCATGGTTTGCCATGAACATGACCGCCCTCCAGGGCGACGACTCCGATTCCTCGACCCTCCCCGGCGTGAACCTCCTGAAAATCGTCAACTGGTTCCGCCACCTCAAGCGCTCCAACACCGTCGAGACCTCCCGCCGCAACATCGCCGAGCACTACGACCTCGGCAACGAGTTCTACACCCTCTGGCTCGATGAAACGATGACCTACTCCTCCGCGAAATTCACCCCGGAGACGAAAACCCTCGCCGAAGCGCAGACCGAGAAATACGACGCCCTCTGCCGGAAACTGAAACTCAAACCCACCGACCACGTCCTCGAAATCGGCTGCGGCTGGGGCGGTTTCTCCCACCACGCCGCGCAGAACTACGGCTGCAAGGTCACCGCCGTCACCATCTCCGAAGCCCAGGCCGCCTACGCCCGCAAACGCATCGAAACCGCCGGCCTCTCCGACCTCGTCGAGATCCGCATCCAGGACTACCGCCACATCACCGGGAAATTCGATAAAGTCGCCTCCCTCGAAATGCTCGAAGCCGTCGGCCACAAATTCCACGAATCCTTCTTCGCGAAGTGCCAGGAAGTCCTCACGCCCCACGGACTACTGGGAGTCCAATACATCACCGTCCCCGACAACCGCTACAAGTCCCTCACCAAAGGTGTCGATTGGATCCAGAAAGTCATCTTCCCCGGCTCCCTGCTGCTCTCCGTCGGCCGCGTCAACGAGGCGATCAACAAGACCGGCAACATGTTCCTCCACCACCTCGAAGACCTCGGCCTCGATTACGCCCGCACCCTCTCCACCTGGCACGAAACCTTCAACGCCAAGCTCGACCAAATCCGCCCCCTCGGCTTCGACGAACCCTTCATCCGCACCTGGAACTACTACCTAAAATACTGCGAGGCCGGCTTCACCACCCGCAACATCTCTGTCGTCCAGGCCATCTACACCCGGCCGAACAACGTGAAACTCTAAGTTTTAATCTTTTTGAATATTATGGAGAATAATAAATGTAATAACATCTCAAAGGTTCGGGAGTCGTATTTCAACATTCACATCCATTTTGAGCGGCCAATTTTCGGGTTCACAGCCCCAGCAAATCCCGAAGTGCGGTTTTGATTGAGGCCATTTGGAAGGCGCTCAACTCGCCCATGCGGCGTGAGAGCTTGCGATGATCGAAACTGGCGAGGCCTTGCACGTTCACGGCCGAGTGCTTGGGGAGCCATCGGGGTTTTCCGAGATCGACCTCGCCTCTCATGCCGCGGATTTGGGATGTCAGCGGCGCGACAACGGCAAGGGCTTCATGTTCGAGGGCTTCGATTTCAAACTTTTCCATGGCTTTTGTGGCGGTTTCTTGATCGCAATGTTACGTGCGCCTTTCATCGCTCGGGGCGGACGATGCGGATCAAGCGGCCTTCCGGATTTGGGTTGGCGGCGATGGCGGCTTGGATGCGAGCGGCGAGCGCCGCGGGATCAGCATCATCGCGGGTGCAGACGATGATTCCCGCATGATTGCCCTGTTTTTCCTGATGCAAGCGAATGAAGTCGAAACGATTCAGGGTAAGGCAGAGGCGCTTGAGTTGGGTGGCATAGGCCAAGACCTGATCGTCGGGGATTTTCTGGTTTGCCTGCCCGGCCTCGTAGGAGGTGAGGACATCATGACCGAGGTGACGGAGTTCCTCGACGACACGTTTCGGGAAGTTTTCGTTGGAATAGATCGCGGCCATCAATCGGTTTGGTTGCGGCGGATGGCATCCTCGATTTCCTGATGGTGGTCTTCCACGTATTGCCATGCGGATTCCAGATCGAAAACGCTCAGGCCGGGATAATCCTTGAGCAGTTCGAGATCGCCCACACCGGCGCGGCGCGCCTCTTCCAGCATCCACACGGCGATCCGCGTCATGCCGACACAGGCCTCGCCTCCGCAGACACCGGGAGTGCGCCGGATTCTTCCCGGAGATCCGAGCACGGGAGTGGTTCCGGCGCGCGCTTTGATGAAGAGGACGAAATCCAATACCTCCGCTTGCACGGGTTCCGGCGCGGCTTCGATCTCACTTACAATGCGCTGGGTGAGTGTGGACATATCGGGAAGTTAGCGGGATGGGAAAACAAGGCAAGGGTTGAGGTGGCGGGGCGTGATGTTATCAAAGGGGTCGGGCAGATCGTAACAGGTGTCGCATTTCACCATTCATATCCATTTTGATCGACGACTTTTGGGTTCACAGCCCCAGCAAATCCCGAAGTGCGGTTTTATCAGTAGGCACCGAGGGGCTCCTGCCATTCGGCGGCTTGTTGTTCGGGGTCGAGAACCACAGGCGGGCGGGTGGTGACTTCGAAGGGAAGCCCTTCGCGGAGTTCGATCTGTGCCAGCAGCATGTTGAATGCGTCGCCCGGTTTCATACCGAGACGTGCGAGGATTTTCTCGGCCTTGCGCAACCGTTTTTCGGGAACCCGGACGCGGAACAGGGAAGTGGTTTCTGATGCCATGCTCAAAAGTGCTCAGAAATGTCAGTCATGTCAAGAGGGGGGAGACAGAGGTTCGACATACCAGCAATAGATCACGTCTCGAAGCAGGCGTGGGCGGCTTCCTGCCGCAACCCTTAAAATGAGTATTAAGGGTATTTTTTAGCTTTATGTCTTTGTTTCTTTCACGCCAAGTTGTATCTTTTGATTGAAATTTTCGCCAGCACGGTAAGATGATGTGCTTGATCTCAAATTCCTAGATTCAAGAAGCCCATCTCCGCGCGCCTCTGCGACCTCTCTGGAGAAGAAATCTTCCTCCTCCTCCTCCTCCTCTTCCTTGAAGTTTAAAATTTAAAGTTTGAAGTTTATGCCACCTTCCCGCCTCCAACGCTGGGTTATCCGCCCCATCGCCAACCAGCTCCGGCAGGGCACCAGCCCGGAGAAACTCGCTTGGAGCGTCTCCCTCGGCCTCACGCTCGGGATCTTCCCCATCATGGGTTCCACCT
>CAMBTF010000306.1 GCA_945870545.1 Akkermansia muciniphila | reverse complement strand
TATCCGAAGGGCAAGGTCTCCGGGCTCCAGGAAAAGCAGCTCACCGCCCTCGGCGGAAACATCACGGCGCTGGAGATCGAGGGCACCTTCGACGATTGCCAGGCGCTGGTTAAGAAAGCCTTCCTGGAGCGCGAGGTCGCTGAGCGCATGAACCTCACCTCCGCGAACTCGATCAACCTCTCCCGCCTCGTCCCGCAGAGCTTCTACTACATCCATAGTGCCCGGCAGCTCGCGGATGGAATTGAGCCCGTCTTCGTTGTCCCCTCGGGGAACTTCGGGAACCTCACCGCCGGCCTGCTCGCGAAGCAACTCGGCCTGCCCATCCGCCATTTTATCGCCGCCACGAACCGCAACGATGTGGTGCCGGCCTATCTGGAAACCGGAACCTACACGCCGCGCCCCAGCGTCGCGACGATCTCCAACGCGATGGATGTCGGCGCACCGTCGAACTTCGTCCGTATGTCCGCCCTTTTCGGAAACTCGTGGGATAAGTTCCGCAGCTGCGTGAGCGGTATGAGTTTCACCGATGAGGAAACGCGCGTGGCGATCCGCGAGGCAAAAGCGCTCCATGGCTACGAAGTCTGCCCACATACTGCGGTCGGCTGGCTTGCCGCGAAGCGCTGGCACGCCGTCCATCCCGGCAGCTCCACCATCACCCTAGCGACGGCCCATCCCGCGAAATTTCCGGATGTCATGGACGCGGAACTCGGCGCGGGTGCGGTGGAAATCCCCGAGCGTCTCGCCATCCTCGCCGACAAGGAAAAGGTCGCCACCAACCTGCCGAAGGATTGGGAACCATTCCGCGACTGGCTTGCCGCCCACATCACCTGAGCCTGGCCTGTCGCTTAGCGGAACAGCGAATCGATCCCCATCGCGGATTTCCGCAGAAACTTGGGCATGGCCTTCGGGTCGCGCGGCTTGAAGAGGCGGAAGAGGTAGCCGATGAGGTGAAGGGTGAAGAGGTGGTCGATCACCCGGTAGCCGCGTTTTTTTCGCAGCAGCAGCGAGGCGGCCCAGGAGAGTGTGCGGCGCTTCACCTTGAAAGGCTCGAAGGAGACCTTGATCCGGTAGCGCTCACGCTCGGTGGCGGGGTAGCGCTTCTTGTATTCTTTTTTCGCACCACGGATGCGCTCCGCCAGCTCCTCGTCGTAGGGCAGGAAATAGTAGCGACGCGCGAGCACTAGCATCGCGAAGAAATCCCGCATGTGCTCGATGTCTGCCACGGGCAGCTGCGCCTCCCTGGCGAGGCGGATCATTTCCGGAAAAAGGGTGGCCGCGCCCTCGCCGGAACGTAGGGCGCGCTCGGGATCCGGGACGAAGTGGCGGAGGGTTTTGGAAACGGCGTGGTTGATGAAAAGGCAGTCCCAATAGACGTTGAGAAGCGGCGGGATGCGCACCCGGCGGAAGAAAAGTTTCTGCTGCGCGAAATCCTCGATGTAGAGGAGCTGGAGGATCAGTGTGTCGGCGTGGCGCAGGAGCTGGAGGGTGGCGGGCGCGCGCTCCTCGCCCACCGTTTCCACGACGGATTGCTCGACGCTTTTCCGATAGCGGAAAATGTGGATCGCGGCGGCAGTGTTGAGCCGGATCCATGTGTCCGGGTGCTTGTTTCCCGGCAGGAAGGCGAGCCGCCGGAAGCGGTGCCACCCGCCCGTCTGGCACCAGACGGAGATGCCCGCCATGTTCTCCGCTCTCTCCAGCTCCCGTGCGAAAGCCTCGCACGCGCTGCCGATGTAGGACGGGTATTCGCCTGCGCCCTCGTACTCGCGCCGCGCCTGCAGCTCGATGATCTTGCGCTGCTTCACTCGGAAGAAGGCCTTGTTGAGCGGAATGTGCCGGAAGAAATCGCTCTCGCCATGTTTCATGGAGACGATGAAATTCGGAGAGTCCATGCCCTCCAGCGTCTCCGCCAGCGTGCCGCGGTGCCAGATGAGATCGCCGATATGGTGTGCGCCCACCGTCCACGTCCGCAGGATCATCGTTTTTCCCCGTGAGTCGAAGGCAGGCATAAGTTTCCGCAAAAGGCGGTTCGTCTCCCTCGGGTCGCGCAGGTGGAGGCGGGTGCGTATCGGGTCTTTCACGTCGTTGCCATCGCTCTCGCCGATGCGGAGGATGAGGCCGGAGAGCTGGGGAAAATCGTCGAGGATGCCTTCCACCAAGGATAGGTAGTAATCCTCTAGCTTCGCGGTGTCGCTTCCGAAGGCCGCGTCGAGCGCCGGAGTCAGCGGTAGGATATCGGAGGTGAGAAAAACCTTCAGTCCGAACTCATCTACCAGTATGTCGAAGAGCCGAGCGAAGCGTTTCCGGAACACCGCGATGTCTGCTGCAATTCCTGCCTCGTGCAGCGGGTGCGTGGCGAGGTGCGCGAGGTCGTCGAGCGTGACGGCGTTGTAACCTAATGCCGAGACCTCCGCCGCGAAGGCACGTATGTCCACCTCGATCTCCGCCCACTGGGCCTCCACTCCCTCGCCGGAAGTTTTCAGGTGGATGAAAGGGATTTTTGACCAGTTGATCCGTTGCTTCGCGTAGCCACGAAAAAACGGGCCGATGGCATCGATTAGGAAAAGCTCCATGAGGTCGTTGCTGTGGATAGGCGGGAAAGCGTCTGTTGGGGAGCGGCGCTAGGTGACGGGGTTGTCACATGCGAAAGCACGAGGGGGGGAGTGGGAGAGTGGGGGAAAATGGGATGTTTATTATTTTTAGGTTGTCAAAGCCGGGGGCGGGGGACTTACTCCCCGCCCGCCCGTAAGGGCACTGTGAGGCCCGATAGCTCAGTTGGTAGAGCAGCGGATTGAAAATTCGCGTGTCGCTGGTTCGAATCCGGCTCGGGCCACCACTCCCCCCCTTTCGGCGGGGATGTTTCTGTGGAAGAAACGGAGGATTTCATTTCTTCTGCGGATGGCTGAAAAGCGGAATCGGCGGTTCTTCAAGCGGCTTTTGGGGTGAGTGATAAAAAACGAAGTAACCCGTTAGCATCCCGTCGTCCCGCCAAACAAAGCCGTCCTGGAAAGCGGTGAATCAAGAATCACAGCAGTCCAGAGCCTGCGGCGCACTCTACTTTGTTG
>CAMBTF010000305.1 GCA_945870545.1 Akkermansia muciniphila | reverse complement strand
CATGAAACTGCGCCTCGATCAGGCCGCCGCAGAAGGCAATATCGGGCGTTTTCTCGTAATCTGCGGCGATCGCCCCATCGTTCAGCGGCTAGCCATTGAGAAAGGCGCACGAGCCTTGCTGGTGACCGGGAAAAATACGATATCAAAAGACATCCGGGACTTCGCGCTCGCGAAAGGAACTGTCCTACTCGGCTGCCGTCCGGGCACAGCTAGCGCTAATACACTGATCCGTTGCTCACGCACCGTTCGCCACGTGATGGAGACCAATTTCATTTCCGTAAACGAAAACGAACCCGTCTCGAAAATCCGTAAACAGCTTGTGACTGTCGATCAGGATCTCTTTCCTGTCATGGAGATAGGCACCAACCACATGATAGGTGTCCTCGCGAAATCGGATCTCGTCGATCCACCGAAGATGCGTTTCGCCCTCGTGGATCACAATGAGTATGCCCAGGCGATCAGCGGCATCGAGGAGGCCACGATCACCGAGGTCATCGACCACCACCGCCTGTCGGGAAATCTCGTTTCCCGTGAGCCGATCCGCTACCTCAACGAACCCGTCGGATCCACCTGCACCCTCGTCGCCCGGAAATTTTTTCACCGCGATCTCATCCCCACGCCCAACGTCGCGCTGTGCCTTTGTGGCGGCATCGTTTCCGACACCCTCTGCCTCACCTCGCCGACAACCACCAAGCTCGACCAGAGAATGCTGACATGGCTCAGCGGAATCGCGCGCGTGGACGCCAAGGAATTCGCGCAGGAGTTCTTTGCTGTGGGCTCTCTCATCGCAAACGGAACCACTGATGAGATCATCCACAGTGACCGCAAAGAATTCCACGAACAGGGGATGTTTATCAGCGTCTCGCAGGTCGAGGAGCGGGATCTCCACGGCTTCAAAGCCCGCCGCGAGGAACTTGAAGACGCCCTCCGAGCTCTCCAGTATGACAAAGGCTACGACATCGCGGTGCTTGTCGTTACGGATGTCGCACTGCTGAAAAGCATGGTGCTCGCCGTCGGTCCGGAGAACGTCATCGCCGCGCTGCCGTTCAACCGCATCGATGAAACACTTTACCTCGCGCCCGGCGTCGTTTCCCGGAAACGCCAGATTTTCCCCGGCATCTGCGATGCCATCGAGCACGCCGAGAGGATTTAATCTCCGATCACGCAGGGCACCAGGATCCCGTCGCTCATGCCGTGGATTTTCTTCTTGTCGGCGGGAACCAGCGTGGCGAGACAGCCACCGAATGTGGTTTCGCCGTCTGCGTCGGAAAAGAAATAAGGACACAGCCGCGCACGCACGTCCATCATGCGGATCTTTCCGTCCTCATCGTAAACCGGATGCTCGAAGCGCCGCCCTTCGTGGAATTCCTGCATCAGCCACGGCTGCTCGGAGGATTGTTCCAATGCTTCGCCAAGACGCGCCTTCCAGTCCGCCGCCGACATGTCGTGACCGATGTAAACGCCCTTCGAACCCCACGCTGTCTCGTGGAAGCCGCTGATCTTTAGGACGAGATGCCTTTCCTTCTGGGAAAATTCCGCCACCTCATCCCAAGAGTGCGCGTTGAGTTTCGGCAACGCCGCATGGGGTGGAAGGGGTTCGGGATCCACCGCCCAGCCGAACGGGATCACCTCGCGGAGCCGCCGCAGATGGCTGCCGCGCAGGGATTTCTCCCAAACCTTCTTCAACGCGGGCGACCAGAATAGGGCCAGCCATAGCTTGTCCTCAAGGTGCGGCTTGAACGGCGGCGTCACGCTGATTTCCCCCTTCGCGGATCTCTCCGCAAGCTGGCGGAACCGGGGAATCGACTCCCAGTCGAAGAGCTCGAAAAACCGATAGATCGGTCGGCCGCATTCCTCATAATCTTCCGCGCCCTCGGTTTTCCAAGCGTCACCCAACCGCTCTGCAAGCCAATCCATTTCCGGCAGGTAATCCTTTGCCTCATCGGAAACGAGGATATCTCCGCCCTCAGGCAGCAGCGAGCGGAAGCCATCGACCATCCCGTCCGCGCCGCCCAGCACCTCGTAGCCCGCATCGGAGTAAACCTTCGAAAGCCATGCCGTGATACCGATCCCACCCGGCACGCTGTCCAGCTCCGTAACCGCAAAGCGGCCCTTCGCCCATATCAGATCCGGACGGATCACGCGCGGAAACTGCCCGGCCATGCCGCTCTCCCGTTGCAAGGCCGCCAGCCAGTCCGGTTTCCCCTCGTCCAGAAGCTCCGCCAACCAAGGCTGCTCCTTCCCCGCCGCCGATCTCCGGTAAAGCAGGTCGCAAGCCTGCTGGAACTTCGCCAGCGGATGCCCCATTGCGATCATCTCCCGCGCCTCACCCGCCGGAAGCCGCAGCGGCTCCGGAGACCACTGCCACGCCCCTCCGCCGAACAGCCCGCTCGCAGGCAACGCGGATTTGAGTTTGGAAAGGGCAACAGGCACGCGCCGATCATCACCCCATTGCCAGAAAATGCAAAGCGCGAGTGGATCGCCGCCACCATTCAGTTCCCGCTCGTCTTTTTGTCGCGGGCGCGGCAGCTTCGCAGCAGATGAGCACATTCAGGGAATTGGGGATACCGGCGGGGTTGGTGAAAGGTTTGGAGGAAATGGGCATCGTCACGCCCACCGAGGTGCAGGCGAAGTCGATCCCTTTCCTGATGAAAAACGGCGGCGACTTCTGCGCGCAGGCACAGACCGGCACGGGCAAAACCGCCGCGTTTGGCTTGCCGCTGCTTACGAAGATCGACCCGAAGAAACCCGTAATCCAAGGCCTCGTCATCGCGCCCACGCGGGAGCTGGCGAAGCAGATCGGCAAGCACTTGTTCCGCTACACCAAGTTTTCTGAGAAAATTTTCATCGAGGTCTTGGCGGGCGGCGAACCGATGGATGGCCAGATCGCGCGGCTCCAACGGCCCACTCACATCATCGTCGCCACGCCGGGTCGTTTGCTCGATTTGATCAAAAGGAAAGCACTCACCCTCGTGAACGTGAAGCACCTGGTGCTCGACGAGGCGGACGAAATGCTGAGCATGGGTTTCAAGAAAGAGCTCGTCGCCGTCTTCGGCCTCACGCGCGG
>CAMBTF010000304.1 GCA_945870545.1 Akkermansia muciniphila | reverse complement strand
CGGCGGCTGGTACGGCGTGAAAGGTTTCTTCGATTGGCTGGAAACGAAAGCCTACAAGATGCACGTCCGCGTCTTCCTTTCCCGCTACCGCTCCTACACCACCTGCAACACCTGCCGCGGCAAACGCCTCCAACCCGAAGCCCTTTGCTTCAAGATCGAAGGCAAAAACCTCCCCGACATCTGGGCCATGTCCATCAGCGATCTCCTCCCCTTCTTCCAAGATCAACAATCAACAATCATCAATCGGCAATCATCAATCTCTTCCGACTCGACCCTAAAACTAGTCCTAACAGAAATCGTTTCCCGCCTCTTCTACCTCGAACAAGTGGGGTTGGGCTACCTCACCCTCGACCGCCAGACCCGCACCCTTTCCGGCGGCGAAGTCGAGCGCGTCAACCTCACCACCTGCCTCGGCGCGTCCCTCACCGGCACGCTCTTCGTCCTCGACGAACCCACCGTCGGCCTCCACCCGCGCGACATCGACCGCCTTGTCGGCGTCATGCATGGCCTCCGCGACAAGGGAAATACGTTGGTCGTAGTAGAACACGAGCAGACCGTCATGCAAGCCGCCGACAACCTCATCGATATCGGCCCCGGCGCCGGCCAGCACGGCGGGAACATCATCTTCCACGGCGACGCCAAATCAACAATCAACAATCATCAATCATCAATCGAAAATCCATCTTCACTCGGCACTCTCCCTTGGCTCACCGGCGAAAAATCCATCCCCGTCCCGAAATCCCGCCGCAAGCCCGGCAAAGCGAAGCTCACCCTAAAAGGCGCGTCCCGCCACAACATCCGCAAGCTCGATGCCGAGATCCCGCTCGGCCTTTTCGTCTGCCTCACCGGCGTTTCCGGATCGGGGAAATCCACCTTCGCCCACGAGATTCTTTATCTCAACATCGCCCGCAAGCTAGGCATCGAGACCGACGGCGACCCCGCACCCATCAAGGAAATACTAGGAACCCAGTATCTCAGCGGCGTTGAGCTGGTGGACCAGACCGCCGTCGCCCGCACCCCGCGCTCTACGCCCGCCGTTTTTCTGGGTGCCTTTGATCCCATCCGCCAGCTTTTCTGCGAGACGGATTCCGCGAAATCCTCGGGCCTCAAGCCGGGTTTTTTCTCCTTCAACTCCGGCGAAGGCCGCTGCGACCGTTGCGCCGGGAACGGTTATGAAAAGGTCGAGATGCAGTTCCTTTCGGATCTCTACGTCACCTGCCCGGATTGCGAGGGTAGGCGCTACAAACCGTCCACCCTGGAATTCCTCTACCGCGGCAAATCCATTCATGGCATCCTCGAATTCACCGTCACCGAAGCCATCGGATTCTACGGAAACACCGATGGCGCACCGCCCTCCCACGCGAAGCGCCACCAGCAGATCATCCAAATCCTCTCCCCGCTCGTCGAGGTCGGCCTCGGCTACCTCAAGCTCGGCCAAGCCCTCAACACCCTCTCCGGCGGCGAATCCCAGCGCCTGAAACTCTGCCAGCTCCTCGCAGTGGCTGGGACTTGCCTTCCCAGTCCGTCGAAAGGACATCCTGTCCCTTCAAAACTCCTCATCCTCGACGAGCCCACCACCGGCCTGCATTTCTCCGACATCGAGAACCTCCTCTCCGTCTTCCGCAAACTCGTCGATTCCGGCCACTCGCTCCTCGTCATCGAGCACAACCTCGACGTCATCAAATCCGCCGACTGGATCCTCGACCTCGGCCCCGAAGCCGGCCAAAACGGCGGCCAACTCGTCGCCCAAGGCACCCCAGAAACCATCGCGAAATCCAAAACCCCCACCGCGACATACGTAAAAGCGGCTCTCACTGGAGCCACCACGCCCGCACCCGGCGCAGCCGCACCTTCTTCACTGATCACTGATCACCCGGCACTGATCACTCTCCGCGGCGCCCGCCACCACAACCTGAAAAACATCTCCGTCGATATCCCGCGCGACCAGCTCGTCGTCATCTCCGGCCTCTCCGGCTCCGGGAAATCCACTCTCGCCTTCGATATCCTTTTCGCCGAGGGCCAGCGCCGTTTCCTCGACTCCATGTCGGCCTACGCCCGCCAGTTCGCGGAGCAGCTTGAGAAACCCGAAATCGACAGCCTCCAAGGCCTGCCGCCCACCGTGGCCATTGAGCAGCGCGTCTCGCAGGGCGGCGGGAAATCCACCGTCGCCACCGTCACCGAGCTATGGAATTTCATCCGACTCCTCTACTCGAAGCTGGGTACCATCTATTGCCCCGATTGCCAGGTGCCCGTGGAAAAGCAATCCATCGCCGCTATCGAGAACACCATCCAGGCGGAGCTGAAAAAGGGTTCCGTGAAAATCCTCGCCCCCCTGATCCGTGGGAAAAAAGGCTACCACACCGAGATCGCACAATGGGCCATCAAACACGGATTTACCACGCTTCTAGTAGATAAGCAGTTCAAGCAAGCCGAGGACTTCACCCGCCTCGAACGATTCGTCGAGCATGACATCGATGTCGTGGCGGCGGATTTCATCCGCCATGCCAAACCCAAGGACATGACCGACGTCATTTCCCGTACGCTCGATATCGGAAAAGGACTCATCAAGCTCTTCACCGCCGACAAAAAATTCATCCTCCTCTCCACCAGTTCCAGCTGTCCGTCCTGCAACCGCTCCTTCGAGGAACTCGACCCGCGCCTTTTCTCCTTCAACTCCCCCCACGGCTGGTGCGGCACCTGCCGCGGCCACGGAAAAATCCCCAAGCGCCGCCAATATCTCGACACCTCCCGCTTCGATTCCGTCCTCGAGGCCGAGATGGACGCCGACCGCGCCATCGACCGCATGGACAGCGACGAACTCGTCGAGTGCCCCGCCTGCCACGGCTCCCGCCTCAACCCCGTCGGCGCGGCCGTAAGGCTGTGCAACAGTGGCTGGGACTTGAAGTCCCAGTCCGTCGTGGGGACATCCTGTCCCCACAACTCCATCGCCGCCCTCGCCCACCTCTCCATCAACGAAGCCAGCGCCCATTTCCAAAAACTGAAATTCCCCGCCGACCGCGAAAAGCTCATCGCCCGCGACATCCTCCCGGAGATCGCCCAACGCCTCTCTTTCCTCCAGGAAGT
>CAMBTF010000303.1 GCA_945870545.1 Akkermansia muciniphila | reverse complement strand
CGCGGAGGCGGCAGATCAGGTGGGAATGGTGCGCGTCTCTGGCCTAGACTGCCCGCTCGATATCTTCCGCCGTCCCAACGAGTTTCCCGCGGAATCCTTCGCGGAGGTTCTTTCTCGTTGCGAGCGCAATGCCGACGGGACATGGCTTCCCGATCCTATCGACCTCGCCATTAGCAAGGATCTGACGAATCGCGAGAAGGATGGACATGACATCCGCTTCCTCGAATCGAAGGTTCGCAGCCGATGGATCGAGCTTTTGCCAACTGCCACCAGCGGGGAAGCCGAAGCCCTGTTGGAACGTTTCGTCGATTGGCAAACATGCGTGGCCGCGTTGCGGAATCCCGATGCGGCTGTCCGGGAGATGGCCTTAGACTTCCTCCGCGAATTCGCTGCGGAAGGAGACCCTTTTTCCCAAGCCATTCTCGATGACAGAATGATCCCGCCGCCCTGACAGCACATGCAGCCCGAAGACTTTACAAAAATCGAATCCATCTTCGTCCGCCACAGGAATTGCCTGCTGTTGCGCGGGCAGTTCACGGACATTTACACGGATCATTACCTGCACCTGATGGAAAACAGCATCCGCTACCCCGCCGAGCTGGACGCCATGCTCAAGGACGCACTCGCCATGCTCACCCTGCACCTTACCGCCCGCCCGTGGAATGAGACGATCGCCTGGACGGCGAATCTCCGCGCCCCGCGCATCAATCTTTTCGTCACCGGATCATCGAACGAGCGCTACATCATCGGTCGTGTTTTCACCGAGGACATCCGTGAGCCGGACCGGAATTTCTTTTACTCGCAGACCACCACGCCGAACTCGCACGAGCCGCGCCTTTCCACGATGGAAGTCGAGGGTCGCGATCCGGTCGCTTGGATCTCGCAGTTCTACGCCCAGTCCGAGCAGCGCCCCGCCCGCGCCTTCCGGTTGGAAGATGAAAATTTCGCGCTCATCGCCGCGCAGCCGGACGCCGATCTCGAATGGCTTGCCGGGCTCGATGCGGAGCAGGTCGCCGCCATCGATACCACCGAGGAAACCAGCCTACTGGAAACCCGCTTCTTCCGTTTTCACTGCGGCTGCACCTTGGACAAAATTTTGCCGGTGCTCGGATCATGGCGCGAAAAGCCCGATGAGCTTTTCCACGACGCCGACACGATCACCGTGCAATGCCCGCGCTGCGCCGCCAGCTATCTGATCACGCGCGATATGATCCTCTAACGCAGTGTGGGCAAACCATATTTGCCTGGTTTGGCGAAGTGTTCGCTTGAGGGATGAAATTGTTACGAGCAGTTTGCGGAAGTGAGATGTATCGACCGCCCGTCCTCCGTTCTTCGCCGGCAATGGCCTTTACTGGCGCTGATTCTTTTTATCGCGTCCGTTCATGGGCTACAAATGCTGCGCGGCATGGAATTCAATGATCGCTTCATGGTGGTGCCGGCCGATGTGATGGAGGCGCTCCAATCCTTGCGATCGGGCGATTTTTCCGGGTCGGCAGCGCTCTTCACGCTGATCACAGCCGCACTGCTCCATGGCGATGTCGGACATCTGCTCGGAAACATGCTCTATCTCTGGATCTTCGCCGCGATCGCCGCGGAGCTTCTCGGACACCGCTGGGTGATGCGGGTTTTCATTTTCACCGCCCTCTGTGGCAGCGCGTGCCACGTCGCCCTGTACCCGGAGGAAACGATTCCCATGCTCGGGGCATCCGGCGCGGTGATGGGCTTCGAGGGGTTGTATCTCAGCATGGCGGTGCGCTGGCGCCTGCCCAACCCGCATGTCTGGCCTATCGCGAGACCCGTTCCGCCCGCCCACCTCGCGGCAATCGGTGTGATCGGGCTGTTGTTTGATTTCTCAGGGTATCTCGGAGGGTATCCAGGCGTGGCCTACGGCGCGCACCTCGGCGGATTCATCGGCGGCATGGTGCTGGGTGCTGCCGTGATCCCCATGCCTCGGGTGGCCTTGCCTAGATAACACCCGTTTCCAAAAGTTTGGCACGCATGCTGCTAATTTCATTTTAGGCGGACCGACTGAGACGCTCTGGGTTATTGGGTTTTCCCTATGGCTGATCAGTCGGTCCGCTCTTTTTGTGCCCGGGTTTCGGGGTTTGAATTTCCCGCAGCTCGGGTAATGTCCAGACATGGCTGCCGGAAACGAACAAACCATCGAGGTGGAGGTCGTCGAAATCGACGGGGTGGCGGTGGTGCCGCGTCCTGTCAAAGGGGACGCGCCGGATATGCGCGGACGCATCGATTGGACGGCGTGGCAAGGTCGTGTGAGACGCCTCGACGCCCGCTGGTGGCCGCTATGGCTTGTGCTCGGCACCATCGTCCTGGTGCTCGCTGTCGTCGTGGGATTATGCTTCGCGGTGGTTTTCGTCGCATGGCGGATTTTCAAAGCGATCCTAAACGGCCTCGCGAGCTTTCTGAGCCCGCAGCGCTGAGCCTTGTCCGTCAGCAGGGTTTCCAGACACACCCGCTGGGACGACCCGCGCCTGTCATGCTTCTTCTTCATGCGACCTCGGGAAACGAAGTGCAGTGGAGATCATGGTGAGCACGGATCGCGGTACATTTTAGCCGCCGAGCCGTGGTGATTGGGCGTGGCGGATGAAATTTGAGGAAGGGCTTGGGGATTTCATCTTTCTCCCTCTCCGCTTCGCTCCGGTTCCCGCTAAGGAAAACCGGCGACCCCTCACGGGATCGCCGGTCTGCGATACACCGAACAACTTGAAAAACTAACGACGGCGGCGAAGAAGCGCGAGCAGGCCGAGACCGCCGAGAAGAGCGGCGGAGGGCTCGGGGATGACGGTTCCGGTCGCCACCAAATTGTCCAACTGAAGTGCACTGCTTCCTGTGGCGTTCCAAGCTTGGATAGAAATGGTGGCGGAGGTAAGACCTGTGAGACCAAGCGATTGATTCGAAATCGTCGTAATTGTAGAGTTATTCGAATATGAAGATGAGAAATCGTAGGAATTCGATCCGATCTCAAAACCGATATCAGCCGGAGCTTGCGTAGTGCTACGCGCAATGAAGCTGAATCCATCCAAAGTGAACTCGTATCCCGGATCGGCGGTGATGGTAAATACCA
>CAMBTF010000302.1 GCA_945870545.1 Akkermansia muciniphila | reverse complement strand
TGCCCTCGGTAATCAGCGGTATGCCAACGATGGGCTGGCGTTTTTCGTCATCAAAATCGGCGCAAAGCAGCTCGGAAATGGCGACTCGTGTGAGAGTTAATTCCTCGCGGTTACCGCGGATGCGGTAAGCAATCGGCTCGCCTATCTTGGTGAGATTACCGAGCACACGACCATCGCTGAATTCGTGCAGGGAGAGGCGGAATCCGCTGTCAGCGATTTTCGCGCCGAAGACCTGGGTTCCGTTGGGGAAGGTATTGCGAGCGGTGAGGGTGGCTTCGAGTTTGACATTCCGGCCGATGCTGATGACAAGCGGATCTCCGATCTTGCCGATGAGGGCTTCGCGGGGGACGATATGCTGGTATGGGCTGGTGATGCCGGCCCACCAATCCTCTTCCGTGACATTCTCGAACTGGGATGAGATCGCATCCGGAGCAGCGGACTTCGTAGCCTCGCGGATGGCTGCGGAGGTGGGGTGTACACAAACGCTGCAAACATGCCCGGGCTCGCCGTGTGCGGGCACGGCGGGTAGGGCAGCGGACGATACTGCGGAAGCCGTCGTAGCGGTGACATCATGGCGTGAGTCGGACTGGGTTGTTAGCCACCACGCGCTAAAAAGTGCCAGAGATAACAGGGAAACTAAGAAAGAGTAACGAAAAAGTGTGAGGGTGGGTTTTTCAGTGGTGCTCATATGGATGAATTTAAGAACTCGTAAAGACGGAGTAATGGAGTTTTGAATCTAAAAGGATAAGGCGCAAAGAGGGGCAAGCTGGAAAGGCCGAAATGGATTTTGAGTGGGGGCGCTTGGTTTTTGGGGTCGCAGGTTCAGAGAGTCAATATTATGTATTCTCGCCAAGGACAAGCGGAATTCTTTTTTTTGCCAAAAACATTAGTTCGGACATCTTGAAATTCCGAAACTGCTTGGCAAGTTTTTTGGTTTCATCTGCAAAAAGAGTCTCCGTTAGGTTTGTGCGGCTCGTAAATTTTTTCTGCTTGGCTAGAGAGTGATTTCGCTGCGTCAGCTCACCTCAGCCTAAGTTGGTGTAAACCACTTGGACATCGTCATCGTCCTCGATCTTGTCGAGCAACGCCTCGACATCCTCGATCTGCTCTTCGGTGAGCTCGATGGGCTGGGTGGGCAGGCGCTGGAGGCCAGATTTCGTGGGCGTGATTCCCGCAGTCTCGATGGCGGCGCAGAGGCTGGAGAAGCATGTGTAATCACCGATCACCGAAACCACGCCCTCATCCACCGATAGCTCCTCAAGACCGGCGTCGATGAGCTCGAACTCCAGTTCCTCCAGATCTTTCCCCGTCGGCATGGGGAACTCGATGACGGACTTGCGGGTGAACATGAAATTGAGCGCGCCGCTGGGGACGATCTCGCCGCCGTTCTTGCCGAGGATCACTTTAAGGTTACCGATGGAGCGGTTGGTGTTGTCCGTAGCGCACTCGATGTAAAAAAGGGACCCGTGCGGCCCCTTCGCCTCGTAGGCGACTTCGCTGATATTTGCGGCATCATGACCCGAGGCCCGCTTGATCGCGTTCTCAATATTTTCTTTCGAAAGGTTCGCCGCCTTGGCGTTCTGGATCGCGACGCGCAGGGATGCGTTCGAATCGGGATCCGGCCCACCCGCCTTCGCGGCGAGCGTGATGGATCGGGAAAGTTTCGGGAAAATCTTGGACATCGTCGCCCAGCGCGACTCCTTCGCCCTCCGCCTACACTCGAACGCCCTGCCCATGGCCGTGAGATCAGTTGGTCACGCGCATCGGCATGAGCACGTAGAGAAAGGAACCGTCGATGCGCAGCACGCCGGGGCTCATCTCGTCGATGAGGTCGAGATAGACGTTGTCCGTATCGAGCGCGCGCAGCGGGGCTTGCAGGAACTCCGGATTGAAGGCGATCTGCATATCCGGGCCGGTGTAACCGACCTCGAGAGTTTCCTGCGCCTCACCGACATCCGGCGAGTTCGCGGTAACCTCGATCTGGTTTTCCGTGAAAATGAGTTTCACCGAGTTCGACTTGTCGGAGGAAAGCAGCGAGACGCGGCGGACGGTCTCCAGCAGATGCTCACGGGCGATGACGACACGCTCGTTGCTATCGCCCGGAATCACTTGGCGATAGTTCGGGTAGTTGCCCTCGATGAGTTTACTGGCGAGGAAGGTGTCGCCGACGGTAAAGGAAATCTGGCTGTCGCTGAGTTTCACCTCCACCTCGCCGGAATCCCCCAGCAGGCGCTGGATTTCCTGAATGGCCTTCGAGGGGATAATGACATCCGTCTCATGGGAGGCGGGGAACTCCAGATCCATGTCCGCCATCGCCAGGCGGCGTCCGTCGGTGGCGACCAGCGCGAGCTTGCCTTCGCGGAACGAGGCGAAGATGCCGTTGAGGACGTAGCGGGTCTCATCGGTAGAGATCGCGAACGCGGTCTTTTTGAGGCCGTTCTTCAGTTCCACCTGCGGAATCTTGAAGGTTTTGGCACCTTGAAAGTCAGGCAGGGGCGGGAATTCGGAATCGCTGAGGCCGATGATCTTGAACGTTGACGGGCCGCTTTTGATGGTGGCGTAATTTTTCGCGTCCACGGTGACCTGCACTTCGCTGGAGGGAAGCTCCTTGACGATGCTGACTAGGCGTTTCGCGGGAAGCGTGGTCGCGCCCTCTTTTTCAACCGATGCCTCCACAGAGCCGGTGATGCCGACATCGAGGTCAGTGGTCGTAAAAACGAGCCGCCCGCCTTTGGCTACAAGAAGCACATTTGACAGGATGGGCAGCGTGGAGCGTGAACTCACCACGTGCTGCACTTTTTGCAAACCTTCTAGGAAAACGTCTTTCGAGATAGTGAACTTCATAAGATAGGCACGAATGCTGAAGCGCAGTTTCGGCTTTCATCACCTCTTGGCAAGCACTCAGTCAGAGGAAATCTAAGATATTTTTAGAGCGGCCACTAGATATGGTGGTCGGTAGGGGAAAGGACACAATTTATAGATCATATTGCCGAAATTTCGCCTCGCCGCGTGGCCGATTCTACGGATAGTTTCCCGCCATGAACCGCTTGCTACCCACAGCACTGATTGTCCTGCTCCTGATCGCCTTCCGCTTCTAGGGCAAG
>CAMBTF010000301.1 GCA_945870545.1 Akkermansia muciniphila | reverse complement strand
TGCATCAGCGTCGATCCGCAGCAGGACGACGTGGAGAAACTCAAGGATTACGCGGAGGCGCTCGGCGCGGATTCCAAAAACTGGTGGTTCCTCAACGCGGGAGACGAAAAGGCCACCCACGAGTATCTTGAAAAAACCCTGAAATTCCTGGGTGTGCGCGAGCGCACCGATCCTGCCCAGATCGAGGCGAACGGACGTTTCGAGCACGACATGGGTCTGCTTGCCGTGAGCCGGGATTTCAGCACCTTTGGGAAATGGGATCTCGCATTCCAGCGCTCCGAGCTAGGGACGCCGGAAGGCTACAAGTCCGTGAAATCTGCTATGATGACGCGTCTCCGCGAGGAATTGGATAAGAAAATCGAACCCTGAAAGTAAGAACGGAATGACACCTACAGAAGAACGCAAAGAATGGCTGCGCAAGGCGCCGAATGACTCACTCGCCAAGCAACTGTCGAAAGCGGCCTGGATCGTCACCGCGCTGGTTTTAATACTCGTTGGCCTGATGCGCAGTCCCTACAAGATCCCTCTTCCCGATGGATGGTCGATGTCTTTCCTGCCACCGGTTCATGCCGTCATCAATGCCTTGGTGTCCGTTTGCTTGGTTGGTGCCATCATTGCCGTTAAGCGCGGCAGGATCGCCACGCACCGGAATTTCATGCTCGCTGCGATGGCACTCTCCACGCTGTTTCTCCTCTGCTATGTGGCTTATCATTTCACCACCGTCGAGACCCGCTACGGCGGCGAAGGAGCCATGCGCGCCGCGTATTTTTTCCTTCTCATCACGCACATCGTCGCCGCTGCCGTCAGCCTGCCGCTGATACTGCTGACCTTCATTAACGCCTGGACGAACCGCTTTGAGAAACACCGCAACTTGGCCCGCTGGGTTTTCCCAATCTGGCTATACGTCGCTGTAACCGGCCCCATCTGCTACCTGATGCTGATGCCCTATTATTGATTGAGCGGAGGGTTTGCGATGGCAGCGTGCCTGCGCTTATTCGGACTCACGGTAGCCCGGGTGGGTTGCACGGATGAGTTCGGAGAAACCCGGATTATCTCCTGCGGCTTTCGCAGCGGGGTTGATGAGTGAGCGTTGCTTCAATTCGAGGAACGGCAGGTTTGCTGTTTCGATCGCTTTCGATTCATAAAGCATCTCATCCATTTTTCCATTAAGCAGCATGCGCCAGTCCCATGGGGAACGCTCAGCGGACGGGTGTTGGTGACGGATCGAGGTGGTGCAGTTTGTGGTGATCGCGTTATACCAGCGTGGTTTCACACGTATTTGATTGATCGAGAGAAGATACTCGGTGAAACGTTCCCGCGCCTGATCCGCAGTGAGGGATGTGCGGTAGAGGTAAACGTCCTCGCCCTTGCGGAAGTTCGTGCGGACCCTCATCACATCCCGCTCGTCCGCGACGATGAAGACGAGAGCGTATTGCCGGTAAAGCCCGCCGATCGCGGAGTAGCTCTGGCCGGTTTTTTTTCGGGTCTCGATGGAAAAACAGACCGGTGGCGCATCGGCGAACTGGAAGCTGATGATGGGGTGCGCCATCCACGGTGAGCCCCAGTAGTTGATGGCCAAATCGACGCCGGTGAGCTGGGAGAGGCGGAGGGTGCGGGTTTCCCAGCGGGTGGTGTAATCCGTCGCGCTGCGGTAATCGCAGTTACGGACATTGTGGAGGGTGACGGTGTCGCCATTGATCTCCGCATAGGGGAGTCGCGAGACGTCCGGCTGCCAGTCGCCTTCGTTGGTTGGGGCAAGCGTGAGCCACCAGCCGAGAATCAGTGCGAACCAACCCGCAAAGATCCCGAGTTTCACACGCCACGGTTTCACAAAAATGAAAAGCGCGGGAACTGCGAGCGCGTTGAGGATAGCGAAAGCCTTTCCGAAGCCGTCATACCACAAGGCACCGAAAGCCCATGCGAACGCGATGAGCATGATCAAGCCCAGAAATATGATTCCGAAGATACGTGCGATTTTCATTTTGGTGAACGAATGGCGGCGCGTGCGCGGGTAAACCGGTTGCCAAAAATTCCTTACGTAGAAGGGGAGACTTTTTAGGTTGGGTTCGTGCCGCTGGTGTGGGTGGTTCGCAGGATGTCAGGTCGCTGTGATGTTTAGCGGGGTGGCTGGATGCGTGTGATCTTGGAGCCTTGGAGGCCGAGGCCGCCCATCAGGCCGCGTTGGTTGAAAAAGAAGGCGTATGTGCCGGAATTGATGGTGGCGTTGGTGATCGAGGCCGACCGTCCCTCATCGACGATGACAAGGCTGGGGCTGGATCCGACCTCCCAGCCGCCCGTGCTGTTGAGGTTGGCGAAGGCCGCGGAGTCCATCAGGAAAAGGGCATAACCGTATTGTTGGACACCGGCTTGTAGGCCGTAGGACACGCCGGCGGTTTGGTAGAAATCATGGATCGTGCCGTCGTTGCGGATCAGCGCTCCGTTTCCAGCCATGCCTCCGACCATCAGTCCCCCTTTGGTGATTTCCGGGAAAACCAGGATGCCTTTGGCGCTGGAACCCAGTCGGCGGGCTGCGGGATTGACCTTATACAATTGGTTGAGGGCTTTGCGTGAATTCGACGCGAGCTGCTTCGAGTTCACGCCCGAGGCGTTCATGTTGGTGAGAGGGCCGTTTGAGCAATTGCTCAGCAATAGAGAACCCGCCAGTAGCAGGCTGAAGGTGATGATTTTTTTCAGTGTGTGTTTCATTGTGTCGGTTTGTTTGGTGAAGAAGCCCGCGTATGCGAGTGGGAAAATTCAGCGGCAGCGGTAGTCGGTGATCACACCAAGCCCATATCTCCTGTTTGTGTGATATCGGACGGTGGTGAAAGCAAGCGCTCGAAGGGGACTTCGGTCGCGCGCGCGATCAGCCTCGTGAAAAAATGAACGGGCGTCGTATCATCGTGAAGTGAGATGGAGTTTCAGGATGCGGCGGAGCTCATCGATCGTCTCGGGTAATTCGCAGGAACCGTGCGGGCCGGGGACGATTTTCTCGGAGGCGGCGGCTTTCATCTGCGAACTCCAGTATTCGACGACGCCGTCGGAACTTTTTGGCGTATCGCGCTTGCCGCGGTCGCCGATGATCGAGTGGTGGGGGACTTCGAGGG
>CAMBTF010000300.1 GCA_945870545.1 Akkermansia muciniphila | reverse complement strand
GCGCCTCGAAGCGGATCGCGCTGCTCGGGTAGCGCTCGATCACGGATTCCCAGATCTCCAGCGCCTTCTCGTTCTCGCCCACCTCAAGCCGCGCGTCGCCCGCCTGCATCAGTTTGCGCGCCGCGCGATCCTCGATGAGGGAACCGCGCTCGGCTCTTTCTTCCTGGGCTTGGGAAACGGTGAAGAGAAGAAGGAAGAGGAACCACGGATGAACACGGAGGGACACGGATTTTCCTCTCATACGAAAAGCTCGGTGATTGGTTGTGCTTCCTTTTGGACGAGGCGCATGGGGCGGCCTTGCGGGGTGATGACTTCCTTGCTGGGGTCGATGCCGAGGGCGTGGCAGAGGGTGGCGTGGAGATCGTGGACTTTCACCGGGCGTTCGGCGGGTTCCATGCCGTCCTCGTCGGACGAGCCGATCAGGGTTCCACCCTTCGTGCCGCCGCCGGCGACGAGGCAACTGAAGCAGCGCGCCCAGTGGTCACGCCCGGCGCCTTCATTGATGCGCGGCGTGCGGCCGAATTCGCTGAGGACGATGACCAAGGTCTTTTCCAACAGCCCGTTCGCCTTGAGGTCGGAGATGAGCGAAGCGATGCCCGAGTCCATCGCCGCAGCGTGGGCGCGCATGGCGGGGAAAATGTTGCCGTGGTTGTCGAAGCCGCCGCGGTTCACCTGCACGAAACGCACGCCCTTTTCCACGAGGCGGCGGGCGAGCAGCGCGCCGCGCCCGAACTCGGTGTTGCCGTAGCGCTCGATGGTATCCGGTTTTTCCTCATCGATCTCGAAGGCTTTCAGCGCCGGGCTTTCCATCAGCGTGACCGCGTCTTTCAGCGCCTGCTCGGAGGCCTTGAGTTCCGTCGCGCCGACGTTGCCAGAAAGCTCCGCGTTCATCCGCTCCAGCACCTGCAAGCGCCGCATCCCGCGCTCATGGCTGATGCCTTCGGGAAACGCGAGATAGGGATCTTTCTCGCCGGGCAGTCCCACGAAATACGCCTCGCAGCGCTGCCCCAGATAACCGGCGCGGGAGGATTGGCCGCTGATGCTCACGAAGGCGGGCAAGTCGCCGAGCGGCTCGCGTTCATGCACCACCATCGATCCCATGCCGGGATGCAGGATGTTCGGCGATTGCGGGAAACCGGTCTGCAGCTCGTATTGCGCGCGGCCATGGTCGCCGTTCGTCCCCGCGATCGAGCGGATCAGCGCGGCGTTGTGCATCTGCTTTGCGACCTGCGGGAAAATTTCCGAGATCTCGATACCGGGCACGGTCGTTTTGATCGGGTTGAACTCGCCCTGCACCTTGCGGCCGGGCTTTGGATCCCAGGTATCGAGATGGCTCATGCCGCCGCTGTTCCAAAACAGGATCACATGCTCGGCGTGGCCTTTACCCGGCACGGCCTGCGCCATCAACCGGCTGATCGGCATGCCGAGCATCGAGGCGCTGAACATTTTCAGCATCTTGCGGCGGGTGAATTGGTAGTCGTTGCAGGGGTTCATTTTTTTCAGGAGTCGGGGTTCAGGAAACAGGGGGCAGTGGCTCTGGAAAATGGAAGAAATTCAACCGCAGATGGACGCAGATTCACGCAGATGGAAGAGAAGAGATGAGTTCAAACATTCTTCTTCATTCACGTCCATCTGCGTCCATTTGACTCAAGGTAGGGTTTGAAGTGTTCGTCTATCTCGCTGCGCTCGGTTGCGGTCCATTATTTTTATTTTGGTTATGGGATGAAGCGGAATTCGTTGCAGTTGAGGAGAGCCCAGCGGAGGTCGGCCATGCCTGCGTGGGGGTCTTCGGAAAGGAGGGAGAGTGCGCTGGTTTTTTCGGCGGGCGTGGGCGGGCGGGTTAGGATTTCGCGGTAGGCGTGGACGATGGCGGCGGCGGGGTCTTTCTCCAGGATCTTGTGGATCGGTTCCAGCGGGCCGACGCGTGACGCTTCGTGGGTCATGCGGCCGTTGAGCATCATGAGCTGCTGGCGCAGGGAGGAGGATGTGTCGCGGAATTCGCCGAGGCCGATGCGCTCAGGTTGGCCGAAGACGCGGAGGAAATGGGCGGGCGGGGCGGGGGTGGCCATCCGCGTTGCGCTGTCGAAGCGCGGGTTGTCATCGATCGTTTCTGTCACGGTTTTGGTCGTGTATTTCATCACCTGCCTCTCCGTCTCGGCTCTCATCGCCGCCATTTCGCGCGCCTTGATTTCCTCGTCAGATTCCTTGCGCATGGTCTCCAGTTCCGACGACTCGCCGGGCGTGAGGATGGAGTTGAAATCGAGTTTCAGCGAGGACTCCAGGTCGTAACCGTCGCCGCGCATCTCCGGCTTGGCGGCTTCCATGGACGGGGCAGGCGCTTCGCCTTCCACCATCAGATACTCGCCGGTCGGCACCTGCACCTGGCGGCTGATCTCCTTTTGGTTTGCACCGGCGGGCCATTTGAAATCCTTGAGGTGCCCGGCGGCGACGATGCTGTCGTAGAGCACCTCGCCGAGCATGCGGCGCTGCGGCGCGGCGGTGAAATTCCGCTCGCTGTTCTCGCGCACCGTGACCGGCACATCCGCTGTGAGCGGCACGCGGCGGTAGGCGTCGGAAAGGGCGATGATCCGGATCAGGCTGCGCAGATCGAACCCGCTCGCCACGAACTCATGCGAGAGGAAATCCAGGGTCGATGCGTGGTGCATGTCCGCGTAGGGCGAGAAATTGTCCAGCGGCTCGACGAAGCCGCGACCGATCATTTCGGCCCAGACGCGGTTCACATAGGCGCGGGCGAAGAAATCGTTGCGGGGGTTGGTGATAAGTTCCGCGAGCTTTCCGCGCAGTTCGCTGGCTCGGTAGATATCGCCGTGCACATCGAGCAGGCGGCTGTCCTTTTTCGCCTCGGCGAGGACGGGATCTTCCTTTTTTCCGACAACCGGCTCGGCGGCATCGAGCAGGGCGTCGAGCGATGCGGCGCCGCTGCCTTCGGTGGCCTTGCGCGCCTGCTCCTCGCGGAGTTTCTCGAAACGGGCGAGGTAGCCGGGCGTGGTTTCCGCCTTCGCGGCCTTGAAGGGGAAACGCGGATCGATGGGCTTGCGCTCCTCTGGCTTTGCCTTGTCTTCCGGTGGCCAGAGGACGGTCATCTTGTCGCCTTC
>CAMBTF010000299.1 GCA_945870545.1 Akkermansia muciniphila | reverse complement strand
ACCCGCTTTTCTCCGGTTTCGTCGCCGCCGCGCTCGCAAAAGCCATCGCCGAGGAAAGCACCTGATCGGACGCCTCGGAAAATCACATCACCCCAGCCGCTCCACCAACCCCGCGCATCTTTCGCCGGGCATCACGCTGAGCTCCATCTGGTTCATCACGTAAGCGAACGAAATCCCGCTCACCGGATCGCTGAAACCGTGGCTGCCCCCTGCGCCCGGATGACCGAAAGCCGCCAGCGATTCCCCGTAAACCTTGCGCTTCTTATCCCCCACCTCATCCACCGGATCTTTCTGAAAACCACAAGTGAAGGCGGTTTCTCGTAAAAGAACCTTATCATCCCCGCTGATCCGCAAGCCTGCGAGCGCGCGCCTTACCTTATCGGAAAAGGGCCCGTCCATCGCGCCGATGGCGAACTGATAGAACTTCGCCAAGCCCCGCGCCGTCCCCACCCCACCCATCGCAGGCAAGCCCGCCGCCCATGCCTTCGGCTCGTTCATCTCGGCAATGGCATGCAAGCCCCTCGGCGAGGAAAACGCCCGCCGCGTGAGGCTTTCCTGCGTGTTGAACGCAGCATAGAAACCCTCCTCGTAAACCGAAGGCTTCGCCCTACCGGGAATCAGTTTCGCGACCCTGCCCCACTCGCTTTCCGGAAGGCCGATCCAGAAATCGATCCCCGCCGGCACCGCAATATCCTCGTTCCAGACCTCCCCGAGACTCCTGCCAACAAGCCGCCTCACACACTCATCTAACAGAAATCCAAATGTCCGCGGATGATAGCCATGCCCTTCGCCTGGTTCCCACTCGGGCTTCTGCCTCTCGACTGCCTCGATCACCGCGCGGTGATCGAACACATCCGCCACCCCATCCAGCGCCGCCAGGCCGCATTGGTGAGAGAGCAACTCCGCGAAGCTCGCCTCGGGCAGCGGAAAATTCCGCCAGACTTCGCCGACCGCCGTCTCCTCATCCAGACCTTTCCCGGAAAGGACATGCAGCAAGGTCGCGGCGGACGGCCCTTTCGTGGCGGAGTAAACCGGAACCATCGTCCGCACATCCCATTTCCGCAGCCTCTCCCGCTCGCACCAACCATCCGAGAGCGCGATGATTTCCTCGCCGTCTTTCCAAACGCTCACCGAAGCGCCGACCTCGCCGCGATGCGAAAAATTCTCCCAAAAGAAATCCTCAAGTCCTTGCACATCCATTAGCCCAAGCCTTCCCGTATCCACTTGGCCACGTCCTTCGCAAAGTAGGTCAGGATCATGTCCGCCCCCGCTCGCTTGATGCCCAGTAAACTTTCCATGACCACCGCTTTCTCATCGAGCCAGCCGCCCGCACAAGCGCTCTTGATCATCAGATACTCGCCGCTCACCTGATAGGCCGCGATGGGCAAAGTGGTCTCATCGCGCACCCTCGCAATCACATCCAGATACGGCCCGGCGGGTTTCACCATGACCATGTCCGCGCCCTCCTCCTCGTCCATCAGCAGCTCGCGAATGGCCTCGCGCACATTCCCCGGATCCATCTGGTAGGTTTTCTTATCGCCCTCCTTCGGCGCGGAATCCAACGCTCCCCGAAACGGCCCGTAGAACGCCGACGCGTATTTCGCCGTGTAAGCAAGGATGCCGGTCTCCGTGAAACCCGCGTCATCCAGCGCCTCACGAATCGCGCCGATGCGTCCGTCCATCATGTCGGAAGGCGCAACGATATCCGCCCCCGCCCGCGCATGGCAGAGTGCCTGGCGACACAACACTTCCACGGTCTCGTCGTTGAGAATTTTCAATTCACCGTTCTTGTCACGCACCACCAGGCCGTCGTGGCCGTCGGAGTTGTAGGGATCGAGCGCGACATCCGTGATGACGCAGATCCCCGGACAAGCCTCCTTGATCGCGCGGATCGCCTTTGGCACCAGCCCCGCATCGTTCGCGCACTCGGCGGCATCCGGGCTTTTCAGCGCATCATCGATCTTTGGGAAAAGAACCACGGCGCGGATCCCCATTTCATAGGCCGATTTCACCTCTTTCAACAAGCCCGCCATCGACCAGCGGGTGCAACCCGGCATCGAGGCGATCGCCACATCCGCCGCGTCCTCATGGAAAAACACCGGCAGGATCAGATCCTCCACCAAAACACGGTTCTCCCTAACCAGCCCGCGGATCGCCGCGCTGCGCCTGTTCCTCCTACCTCGAATCATCATTTCCATGCCGGGATGATAAGACCCCTTCGGGAAAAACGGAACAGGTAAATGGGGGGGGCTAACCCATGAAGGATTCACCGAGGCGCAGAGGACGGGGAGGGACGCTGAGCCAGCACGATGGAAGCATTATGAAATCCTGAAAAACCACATACCCAAGCTCTGCGACCCTTTGCGACCTCTGCGCCTCTGCGGTGAAAACTTATATCCGTTACGGCGAATGTTTCACCGCCACCGCGTTCGCCGCCGCGTATTCCTTCGCATGGCTCAGGCTCACCTGAACCTCCGCGATCCCCTCCGCGGCTAGGAAATCCGCCGCCCTGCCTGTGAAAATCATCTTCGGCGCACCGGACTCCGCCCGTTCCACCTCCATATCCAGCCAACCCGCCTGCCCGCCGATCCCCGTGCCGAGCGCTTTCGAGACCGCCTCCTTCGCCGCGAATCGCGCGGCATAATGCAACGCAGGCCGCTTCTGCTTTCCACAATATTCCCGCTCCCGCACCGTGAATAACCGATCAAGAAACGCATCACCGAGATGGGCGATCGCGGCCTCGATGCGCTCGACCTCCACCACATCGATCCCGATCCCGTGGATGATCATGCTCCGTATCCTTTCATCCCGACCGCCATCTCCGCCACCGCCTGCCGCATGCCCACCGTCATCGCGCGGGAAACGATGCTGTGCCCGATGTTCAGTTCGGCGAGAAACGGTGTTTTCAAAAGGACGGGAAGGTTGCGGTAGTTGATGCCGTGACCCGCGTTCACCTGCAGACCCAGCTTGTGCCCCAGCTCCGCCGCCGCGGCTAGTCGCGCCAGTTCCTCGGTAGGATCGGCCGCGTTCGCGAAAGCACCCGTGTGCAGCTCGATCATCTCCGCGCCCGAACGCGCCGCCTCCTCCACATCCGCCAAGATCGGGTCGATGAACAGGCTCACTTTGATCCC
>CAMBTF010000298.1 GCA_945870545.1 Akkermansia muciniphila | reverse complement strand
TCCTTCCCGCGCCACGAATACTTCCGCCGCATCCTTTGCAACCTCATCGGCAACGAGGCCGAAAAGGGTGAGCTGCCCGACGACTTCGAAACCCTCTCAAAACTCATTGCCGACATCTGCTTCCACAACGCAAACCGCTACTTCGGATTTAACGTATGAGAGGGCAGGGGAGAAACAGAAAAACACCGCTCACCCATGAAACCATCGAACATTCTCTCGGCCCTTGTCGCCCTGGCCCATTTGGCGGCAGCCGGGGAATCCGCGTTGACCACGACGTTCCAACCCCTTGACGGTCTCCGAACAGGCGCCATTCAGATTGTCCAGGTGACCTGCCATCACTGGTATGCCAACAGCGCATCGTCTGCGGTCGATCTGATTGACGTTCCGAATGTCCCTCCGTCGGATCAGCCTGCCCAGGCGAATGAAAACCTGAACCTCGCTTCGGTCTCTGGCGTCGGTCTTTCGACAAGCGACCTCGGCGACGCTGGCGTTCCTCTCGTAATCACCATCGACCTCACCCGTTTTTCCGTCCCCAAGCGGTTCGGGTATCCGCGCGAAAATATCGTCCGGGCTTGCCTTGAGTGCCTGCGGCGTGCCATGCCTGAAAAACTTCGCGGAACGCCAGTCACCCTGAAGGCATCCGATGGGGATTTGCCATGGGCCGATCCCATCGTGAAGGAATTCAACAAGCATGACCGGAAGAAGGTCTTTTTCACCCCCGCCCAATAACTCGCAAAATTACAGCCATGCCCGCCTGCGAAATTAAGCCCAGTGATAGGAAGAAGTTCGTCAGCGATGTCGGCCAGCGGCTAGTCCGGGATTACGGCAAAAAGAATTACTACAAGCCGGAGCAGATCCGGAAGGCTGCGAGCGACGGCGGTTATAAGGACGACATCGTCTGCTGGGCCTACTCCATGTATTCCTCGCCCTCCGATTTCGCCGCCATCCATGAGGCGGCGGGGGAGGTCTGCGATTATGTGGCCATGAAATCCGAAGTCCTTGCCGATCTCGCCACCGACGGATCGTTCCTCGGGATCGACATCGACCTCTCATGGCTGGAATGGACCGACATCGACCTGTCCGGTGCTTTCGACTGGTTCGATGTTTTTTGAGCGCCACTAGAAAGATCCACCCGCCTCGTCAGCATCTACCCCATGAAAAAACTTATCCTCCTAGCCGCCCTCGCCATCCATAGCGCCCTCGCCCGCCCGGTTTACATCGGCACGGGGGCGGATGGCATTTACCTAGCGCAATTCGACTCCGAAACAGGCGTCCTGACGGAACCTGCGCTCGCGGCTAACTATGAGGCGCCGGGTTTCCTCGCCCTCCATCCGGTAAAACCTGTGCTTCACTGCGTGGGGGGAGGGGATACGGTCGCATCTTTCTCCATCGCGGAGGATCACTCTCTCACTTTGCTCGGCTCCGCTCCCTCCGGCGGCAAAGGCCCATGCCACCTCGCCATCGACACCTCAGGCCGCACACTCGCTGTCGCTAACTACGGAGGCGGTAGCTTCGCCACGATCCGCCTCGATGCGGACGGCAAGCCCGGTGAGATCATATCGCTCGTGAAAATGGAAGGCTCTGGCCCAAACAAAAATCGCCAAGAAGCCGCCCACGCCCACGGTGTTTATTTCGACAAGGCGAACCGCTTCCTCTTCGTGCCAGACCTCGGCATCGACAAAGTATTGATCCGGAAATTCGACCCCGCGAGCTCAGTCCTTTCCGAAAACGCGACCGACGATATGATCTCACCGCCCGGCGGCGGGCCGCGACACATGGCGTTTTCCCCAGATGAGAAACACACCTACGTCATCAACGAACTGACCAACACAGTCAGCGTCGCGCAGTTCAATGCGGAAACGGGAGCTCTCAAACCCATCCAGGAAATAGGCACCCTGCCGGAAGGTTTTACCGAGCCAAACAGCACCGCCGAGATCGAGGTGCATGCGAACGGAAACTTCGTCTATGGCTCGAACCGCGGCCACGACTCCATCGTCGTTTACAAGCGTGATCCAAAATCCGGCAAACTCACTCTCGTCCAGCACGCGCCCTGCGGCGGCAAGGCACCCCGCCATTTCAAGATCGATCCCTCCGGCAAATGGCTCCTCTGCGCCCACCAGAACAGCGACACGATCTCCGTCCTCAGCCTCGACCCCGCCACCGGCCTGCTCGGCGAACCGAAGTCCACCGTCCGCGCCCCGAAGCCGATCTGCATCCAGTTTCCGTAACTTGACGCGAGGGTATTACATGATACATTTTCTCTCATCATGAAGACCGCTTCCGCCGCCGATCTCCGTAACCATTTCAGCGCCGTCTCCAAATGGATCCATGAGGGCGAATCCGTCGTCATCACGAAACGCGGCCTCCCGTTTGCCACTCTCGTGCCCGTGAGCGAACGCAAAGCGCTCCAGCCCCTGGACCGCATGGCACGTCTGAGGAAGCACTTTCCCGCAGGCCCAGTGGCGGGGGATGCGGGCGCCGCGGTGGATTATGATCGCGGCGACCGATGAACGCCTACATCGATAGCGCCCTTTTCGTGAAAGCCTTCGTTCTGGAGGCGAATTCCGAAGAGACGATCCGCCTGCTGGAGGAAACCGGTGAGCCTTTCGCTTACTCCCACCTCCATGAGATCGAGATCCCCAACGCCATCCGGCTGAAAAGGTTTCGCGGCGAGATCACCAAGTCGCAGGAAACCACCGCCATCCGCGCCTTTCTGGCAGACGTGGACTCAGGCCGCTTCGAACGAATAACCTACGATCTCGCCGCGGTGTTCATGAGGGCGGAGAGTCTGTCCGCGAAGTGCTCAGCGGAAATAGGCACCCGCAGCCTAGATCTCTGGCACGTCGCGGCGGCACTCGAAGCCGGCTGCAAGACTTTCGTTTCCTACGACACCCGCCAGCGAAAGGCCGCCGAGCTCTTCGGCCTGCGCGTGCTTCCCGTATGCGGTAACTGAGCCTCGCCGAGGTTGACCAATCGGGTTTCCCGGCTACACATACCGCATATGCAGCAGGACGAATCCCAGAAGAACGACGAAACCGAGGCGACCGAAGCCCCGCAAACCACCGCCGAACCAGCCGTGGAACTGGACCCATGGGAACAACTTGAGGCCGAGGCTTCGAAATGGAAGGAGCTATCCCTCCGCACCGC
>CAMBTF010000297.1 GCA_945870545.1 Akkermansia muciniphila | reverse complement strand
TCATCGCCGTCGCCATCGGCATGGCCTCATAAAACCCGCATGATCCAACTCGCGCAAAACCAGCTCTGGAAAAAAGACGACCGCTATCTCCGCATCGTCGTCTGGGAACGCCTCGCGATCCGCTACAAGGAAACCGACAGCCCCGACGCCGCAGAAGGCACGCTCCACGACGTTACTAAAAAGGAATTTTGTCGTCTGCTGAAAGGCGCGGAGCTGGTGGAGGGGTGATGTTGACCTCCGGAGGCTTTGGACTGCTGCGGTTCTACATCCACCGCTTTTTGGGTGAGTGATGGAAAAATGAAGTAACCCGGTAGCAACCCGTCGTCCCACAAAACTAAGCCGCCCTTAAAAGCTGTGAATCAAGAATCACAGCGGTCCAGAGCCTGCGGCGCACTCTACTTTGTTGTCACCTTTTCGCGCGCGGACTTTTGGCAACCGGTCTAAACGCACGAACTTTTGGCAAACGGTCTAAAATGTAGATTCCAAAGAAAGGAACCGTAATTTGGAGACCACGCTTGCAACATGAACGAGCTTTGTCGGCATTTCGCCAATTAGGTCGCGATTTCTAAATCGCGGCTCCTTTCCTACCAAAAGCACCCTTCCCATTTCCCGACCGCCCCGTTACCATCCGCCCATGGAAACCACCGACGAGCAAATCCGCCAACAGGCCGCGGAATGCCATGCAAGGAAGATCCAGCAGGCGCGCAAGATGTCTTCTTCCGAGAAATTTTTCGCCGGTGCGGAGCTCTTCGATTACGCCTGTGCCATTACGCTGTCTGGGATCGCCCACCAGCATCCGCACTGGTCAGAATCACAATGCCGGGCGGAACTCCGCAGGCGCCTGGGAATCCGAGAACTAGTGTCATGACGGGAAACGATGGATTGGTGGCGTTGATTCGAATCCTCAACGAGGTCGGCACGCCGTACATGTTGGTCGGTTCCTATTCCTCGAATTTCTATGGAATCCCCCGCTCCACGAAAGATGCGGATCTTGTTTTCCAGTTCGACTCCCGCTCCCTCTCCGAGATCGCCAAACGCTTGCCGGAAGGCCTCAGCTTTGACCAGCAGAGCACCTTCGAAATGGTTACAGCCACACGTAAGGAAGTCATTCTGATCGAGGGTTCCGAATTCCAAATCGAGCTTTTCCACCTCAGCCAGGACGAGTTCGACCAAGCACGTTTCCAGCGGCGTGAGAAAGTAATCTTTGGAAATGATGTCACCACCTGGATGCCGCGCATGGAAGATGTCATCGTCCAGAAACTCCGTTGGGCGAAGGGCGGGATGCGCTCGAAGGACTTCGATGATGTGGTTGCAATATTGGGAGTGCAGGAAACGGTGGACTTCCCCTACATCACCCAATGGTGCGAAAAACACGGCACCCTCGAAGTCTTGGCCAAGGCACGGGCCGAGGCGGGTGTGTGACGTGGCGGCGGATTGCATCCGCCATGCCAAATCAAAACGAAAGGAAGGCTGGGCGGATGCAATTTGCCTACGGCCATCCGGTGTGGGCTGCGCCGATGAGATCACGTCGCTATCGCTCCTTCTGGATTGCCGCCACGCTACCGCAAAATTTCGCGTTCATTTGCGTGGATTCGCAGTTAGATCTTCCCCGTGTCCGATCCCATCCGCGCCGACAAGGCTCACTGCTGGCATCCCTTCACGCGGCAGTCCGCGTGGTGCGATCCCGCGCATGATCCGCTCATGATCGTCCGCGCGGAGGGCGTTTGGCTGTGGGATTCAAACGGCAAGCGTTACCTGGATGGCAATTCCTCGATCTGGACGAACATCCATGGCCACTGCCGCCCGGAGATTGCGGAGGCCATCGCGAAACAGGCGGCGAAGCTCGACCACTCGTCCTACCTCGGCCTAGGCCATCCGCTCGCTTCGGAACTGGCGGAGAAACTGGTTTCCTTTTTCCCGCCGTGCACGCTGGAGCGCGTGTTCTTTTCCGACAATGGCTCCACCGCCGTCGAGGCGGCGCTGAAAATGTCGCTGCAATCGCGTATGCAGAAGGGGCAGGGGCAGCGGACGCGCTTTCTCGCCTTCGACAACGCCTACCACGGCGACACCCTCGGCGCAGCCTCGCTGGGCGGCGTGAACCGTTTTTTTTCACGCTTCAGGAATCTGGGTTTTGAGACGGAATTCGTTTCCTCGATGGAAACCCTGTCCAAGGCGGATCCAACTACGGTGAGCGCCGTAGTCATCGAGCCGCTGATCCAGGGCGTGAACGAGATGCGCCCATGGCCTGCCGGGATGTTGGCTGAGCTGCGTGAGTGGACGGAGAATCATGGCATCCACCTGATCCTCGACGAGGTGATGACTGGCTTCGGCCGCACCGGGAGGATGTTCGCCTGCCAGCGGGAAGATGTGATCCCGGATTTCCTCTGCCTCGCAAAAGGTCTCACCGGCGGCACCGTGCCCCTCGCCGCGACGCTCACGACGCACGCGGTTTATGAAACATTCCTGGGCGGCGCGGAGAACGCCTTCTACTACGGACATAGTTATACAGCGAACCCCATCGGCTGCGCCGCCGCGCTGGCATCGCTCGGAATTTTCGAAGCCGATAAAGTGCTCGAAGGGCTTCCCGCGAAGATCGCCCACCTCGCCGCGTCCTTGGAAAAACTCCGCTCCACAAGAAGCGACATTGTCGCGATCCGCCAATGCGGCCTGATTGCGGGCATCGAATTTCCCGACGGTATGGGCGAGAAAATCACCCTAGCCGCCCGGAATCACGGCCTCCTCACCCGCCATATCCTAGGCACGGTGGTGCTCATGCCGCCCCTGTGTGTTGCCATGGAAGAGATCGATTTCGCGGTGGATGCCCTCGCTCGTGCCTAGGTCGTCCATGAAAAAATGCCCTTGATCCGGAATGAATGCGGCAGGCCGCCACAAGCCAACGAACCAAAGGTTCCAGTATTGATCCGCTACATTTTTGTCAGTTCATAAGCTCCGTTGCCGTCCTTCACGCCCCAGCCCTGGGCGGCGAGTTCGTCGCGGAGCTTGTCGGACGTGGCCCAGTCCTTGGCGGATCTCGCGGCCCAGCGGGTCTCGGCGAGTTCGCGGATTTCGGCGGGGATGTCTGACGTGGTGGAGGAAATTTCCGGGAGCGTGATGCCCAGCGCGCGGAGAATGCGGTTCAGTCCGGCGAGGGCAGCGGCG
>CAMBTF010000296.1 GCA_945870545.1 Akkermansia muciniphila | reverse complement strand
GCTGGAGACCAGCGATCCGCGCGAGCGCCCGGCGGAGAAAAAGCGCGAGGCGGATGCGGCGCATGCGAAATGGAACGACCCCGATAGTGATTTCATGGCGATCCTGAATCTGTGGCGCGACGTTTCCAACTACTACGATGGCCGTAGGTGGCGGTGGAACCAGTTGCGGAAATTCTGCGGCGCGAATTTTCTTAACGCCAAGAGGGTGACGGAGTGGGGGAATGTCGTTGAAGAACTGGCGGAAATTTCAAATTTCAAATTTCAAAATTCAAGGAAGAGGGAAGAGGCGGGCTATGATGCGGTGCACCGTTCGTTGTTGGCGGGGGCGCCGCGGCAGTTCGGGCTATGGGACAAGGAGAACAAGGCTTACCGGAGCGCGGCGGGCGGTTTTTTCGCGGTGTTTCCGGGTTCATGTTTGTTTTCGCTGAAGAAACGCAACGAGTGGGTGATGGGGCTGGAGATGGTGGAGACGAGCCGGCTATGGGCGCGGCGGGTGGCGCGGATCGAGCCGGAGTGGGTGGAGACGGTGGCACCGCACCTTTGCCGCAGCCGTTATGGCGAGGCGTATTGGGACGAGAAACAGGGCGCGGTCTATGGCAAGGAGACGGTGATCTGCGGCGGGCTGCATGTGGTCGAAGGGCGGCGCGTGCATTACGGCCGGGTGGACAAGAAGGCGGCGCATGAGGTGTTTCTACGGGAGGGGCTTTTGGGCGGTGGCTTGCGGCGGAAGACGCGTTTCCTGGAGCACATGGAGGCGATGCGGGAGGAGATCAAGGGCTTGGAGGACAAGCTCCGCAGGCCGGGGATGCTGTGGAGCGAGGATGCGGTGGTGAGGTTTTTCGGCAGCCGCATCCCGCTGGAGATCAGCACGGCGGCGGCGTTCCACAAGTGGCGCGAGGCGAACGAGGATTCGCTGATGCTTGGGATGGCGGATGTGGTCTGGGAGGAGCTGAAAGGACTGGAGTTTTTTCCCGACACCCTGCGTCACGAGGGCGAGGAGTATCCGGTCTATTACCATTGCGCCCCCGGCGAGCGCGACGATGGGGTGACGCTCGGCGTGCATGTGGATCAATTGCCGGTGTTGCCCGCGTGGCTGCCTGGGTGGGGGATCGATGGAAATCTGGAGGAGCGGGTGGAGTTGCTGCTGCGCGGCTTGCCCAAGGATTACCGGAAAGCCTGCCAACCCATCGGCGAGGTCGCGCGGGGCTTCGCGGAGCTGTGGATGGGTGCGCCGAAAGAGACATCCATCGAGCGGGCCATCGCGGAATATGTTTCGGAAAGGACGGGCGCGATGGTGCCGGTGAGCGAGTTTGACACCGGGAAATTTCCCGAGCATTTGATGACGAAAATCTGGGTCTGCGATGACGAGGGCGATGAGCTGGCGATGGGCATGGATGTGGCGGAGCTGAAACTACGGCTCGCCGATCGGATGAAGGCGCGCTTCGAGGCCGCGGCGACGGCGGATGTGGAGCGTCGTGGCATGAGCCGATGGGATGGCGAGAGCCTGCCGGAAGAGGTGATGACGGCAGGCGGCCCCACCTTCCCGGCCTTGGTGGATGAGGGGAAAACCGTGGGCGTGCGGGCTTTCACGATTCTGCAGGAAGCGCGCGAATCGCATCGCGCGGGCGGGGCGCGGCTGATGGTCTTGGCGGCGGAACGGGAGGTGGTTTTCCTGCGGAAAAAGTTCCCGATGGGGCTGCTCGCAAAGGTGGAGATGGGGAGAATGGGCATCGACATCGAGGATCTGATTCTTCTAACAGCTGAGGGTGTGGCGGGTGGCGATTTCCCGAGAAGCCCCGAGGCGTTCGCGAAGCTCAACGAAACCACGCGCGGACGCTGGCATGAGGCGGCGGTAAAAATCGGGGCGGCGCTGGATGGAATCGTGGAAACTGTTAGAGAGGTGCAAGACTGGATCGCGGTGCATGCGAAAGACCGCAACCACGGCGAGATCGCGACCGACCTTGAGGAGCAACTTGCATGGCTTTTCCGTGCGAAATGGGCATGGCGGGCGGGCTACGAGAGGCTCATCGATTACCCGAGGCGGCTGCGCGCGATCCGCTCGCGGCTGGGGCGGGTGAGGTCGCTGCCCTTGGTGAAGGATCTGGAGAAAATGGATCTCGTCCGCCATCACTGGGAGGGCTGGTTCACGGAATGGATGGCCGCGCCGGAGGATGCGCGGCTTTGGGAGGCGGGCTGGCTTTTGGAGGAGTGGCGGGTGCAGGCCTTCGCCCCCGATGTGGAGGTGAAAGGGAAGATTTCCGAGAAACGGGTCGCGGCGGCGTTGGAGAAGAGGCTGTGAGCCGCCGCGATGTTAGATCGATCTGAGAACGAAAAAACGGAACTCAATCCAGGGTATGCGTATCCGCGTGAAGGATGTGCTTGATCTCATCGCTCCCATAGCGCCCATGAGCGGGACACACTGCCGAGCCTTGGACTGCGGCAGCCTGCTGCCGCTTTCCGCGAGACAGCCTGCCTGCCCGCCGTAGCCTCGGCGAAGGCTGGGCTGTCAGCGGCAGAGGATTGGCAGGGATCGCGCGGCAAGATGCCAATGCCGTCCGGTCGGCAGCAGGCTGCTGGACCGAAAGCTACAGCAGGCTGTAGCATTCCAAGGACTCAATCCGGGAATACGATGGCGCGGTGGCCGTCGATGAGGGTGCGGTCATGGACGTGGTAGCGGATGCCCTTAGCGAGGGCGATGCGCTCGCTTTGGCGGCCGAGGCGGGCGAGATCGGAGGGTGAGTGGAAATGGGACACGCGCTCGACTTCCTGCTCGATGATGGGGCCGGCGTCGAGATCGGCGATACGCATTTTATAAGGCAGCGTGCGGAAGTGCCATGAGGCCTGGAGCGAGCGGCCGAGGGTGCCGAAGCCGTTGGTGAAATCAGCGACGTCCACATCAAGGTCGGAGGTATCGATTTCCAGCCGCGCGAAGAATTTCCCCCCGAGGCGGTCGGAGAACTGGCTGAACTCGATCAGGTTGCCGCAGTGGGAGGCGACGTAGGACGCGATCCGTGCGACGATGCCGGGCTGGTCGGGGGAGGAGAGCTTGAGGATGAGTCCGGGGCGCACTGGTTTTGAAATTTTAAACTTTAAAATTTAAACCCTAAGGAAGAGGGGGGTAGAAGCGGGAGGCTCCTTTGCGGAGGAGCGGGTCGGTGT
>CAMBTF010000295.1 GCA_945870545.1 Akkermansia muciniphila | reverse complement strand
TGGTGAGCTCGACCCGTCCATAATCGCCGTAGGGCATGAGTTCGGAGGGAGAGTCGGGATTAACGATGCGCAGCACGGCGCGGGGTTGGGGGGCGTGGTAGGTGAGGGAAAATTCGCCAGGCGCACGCTTTTTGCTGATGGCGAGACCCATCAGGGTATTGCCGTAGGTGGGCGCGAAATTGATTTTCCTCTCCAGCACTTCCTCTTCGATGAAGCGGACGTATTGCGGGGTCATGGTGGTGCCGCCGGCGAAGACGCCGCGGATGCCGGCATCAACGAGCGACATGCGTTCGGCCAGGGATTCGAGGAGTTTCGGAGTGGTGAACAGGCAGCCGATGTCGCGGTGGCGGATGATGGTGGCGGCCTGGTCGATGACGTGTTCCTGGTAGAGCTTGGCCATACGCATTTCGCCCATGCCGATGAGGCGTTTCACCCAGCGCGGATCGAGGTCGATGAAGTAACAAGCCCCGCCGCGGATGTTGGCGAGGTGCTCGATGGCGAGGCGTAGGCGGCGCGGGCCGGTGGGGCCGACCATAAGCCAGTTGGCGCCCTGCGGGAAAAAGTCGGGGCCGTAATGTTCGGAGAATTCCGTGTAATCGGTCATGTAATCGTCCCAGCCGATGCGCTGTTTGGGCATGCCAGTGGTGCCACCGGTTTCGAAGACGTTGTAGGGGCGATTGCCGAAGGCTTTCGGGATGAAACGGGCGGGATCTTCCTTGCGCAGAACCTCGTCATCGAAGGGCTCGAATCTCTGGATGTCGGCGAAGCAGGTGATGTCCTTGAGCGGATCGAAGCCGAGGTTCGGCACTTGTTCGAGCCAGTAAGGGCATCCGGTTTCCGGGGAGAAATGCCATTTCACCATTTCGCGGGTGTGGGCGTCGAGGGCTTCGGCGGCGGCTTGTGGAGTGAGGGATGAGGACATGATTGGGGCGAATTTCTGTTATTTTCAGGCTGATTTGGATTTAGACAAGGGAGGATTGCTTCGGGGTCAGTATCCGGTTAAAGTGCTTGCTATGAAAGGTAAAGTGAGTCCCGACGAAACGCCCGGCAAGGTCGTGGGCCGGAGACTTGTTGGAGGTGGACTGAATCCGATTTCGCACACGAAAGAGCGGGCGCGGCAGTGGAGTGAGGCAATGAAAACACCGTTTGTGCCGCGCGGTGTTTACCGTTTTAACAGTCATGAGGAGGCAGACGAATGGATGTGGAAAATGATCAGCCGGAAAACGAGCTAGAGTCGCGGGAGCCTTCGGTGGAGGACTTGGTGGCGCTGTGCGGCGAGTTGAATGCACGGCGGGCGCGGTATGTGGTTGTGGGAGGTTTCGCGATCCGCGGGGCGGGCTACATTCGGGCGACGATGGATATCGATCTGGTGATTGATAGTTCTTTAGAGAATGAGGCGAACGTTTTTGACGCGTTGCGGACCTTGCCTGACCGGGCTGTGGATCAACTGGATCCGGGTGATGTGGAGAAATACACGGTGGTGCGCGTGGCGGATGAGATTGTGGTGGATCTGATGAAGTCTGCGAGCGGGATTGACTATGAGGAGGCGAAAGGCGGGGTGGTGATGCGGGAGGTTGGAGGAGTGCTGATTCCCTTTGCATCGCCCGAGTTGCTGTGGCGGATGAAGCGGACTACGCATCGGGAGAAGGACAGGCTGGACCTTTTGTTTTTACGGAAATTGATCGAAGGGGCTGGAGGGAGTGTTCCTGATTGAGGTGGTTGCGGTGATATCGGGGCAGGGAGGCCCTTGGACGGCCTAGAGCATCCTGCTCCAGCTAGGTGGGTCAGGCGAAGAATTTACGCAAAGTGGAGTCTGACGGTTTGGGAGTGAGGAGTGAAACAACGACCAGCGTGATGGCGGACGCCGCGAAGATGAGGGTGACGGGCATCATGCCGGCGATGAGGAGTTCGTCGGATTCGCCGGGTGGTTTTTTGGCGATGATGTCGCGATAGAAAAGGGTGCACCAGGCGATCGTCGTGACGATGATGCAGGAGATCGCGCCGAGGGCGGTGGTGCGTTTCCAGTAGATCGCGGCGACGACGAGGGGGAAAAGCCCCGCGAAGCCGGAAAAGCACCAGACCCCGAGGGCGAAGATCTGGGCGGTATCCATGAGGGCGCAGGACAAGCCGTAGGTGACGGCGACGATGAATAGGATGAAGCCACGCGCGATGAGGACTTTCTGGGAATCCGTGAAACGATCCTCACCGAATTTTTTGATTACTATGTCCCTAGTAAACATCGTGCCGAGGCACATGAACTGGGAATCGAGCGAAGACATGATGGCGGCGAGCACCCCGGCAGCGACGAGACCGGAAAGGATCGATGAGTGGACGAGGCTCTCGACCATGCGGCCGAGGATGGAATTCGGGGATTGCCCCGGGCCGAGCGGACCGATTTCCGCTGCGGCCCACATGCCGATGAGGATGCAGGGCAGCCAGACGATCATGATGAAGACCGGAAAGGCGGTGACCGTCAGCTTGAAGGATTTGGCGCTTTTCGCGGTGAGCCAGTGTTGGAAAAGATGGGGAAACATTCCGACCGAAAGCGGGATGAGGCAGTAGGTGAAAAACTGGCCATGCCCGATCATCCCTTCGCGGGCTGCGCGGGGTTTGGCGAAGTCGCTTTCGATTACAGCCTGGCTGGCGGCGGCGAGTCCGCCGAGTTTCTGGGAGATCATCCAGAAGGCGATGACTCCGGTGAGCATGAAGACGATGGTTTGGAAAACGTTCGCCCACACCGCGCCGCGAAGGCCGCCGAAGAAGACATAGAAAAGGACGATGGCGCAAATCACGCCGCCGCCGAGCTCGGGTGGGATGCCGCCGCTGAGCGGATGGGGCGCTCCGGTGGGAAGCGTCAGGACGAAAGCCTCCGGAAACATTCCCTTGGTAGCCGCCTGAATGAATTTTCCAGCGGCGATGACTCCGACGAGAAGGTATGGGATCAGCAGCAGGATGAGGATGGGAAACAGAAGGTAGCCGACGGCATTGGATTCGAACCGATGGCGGAAAAACTCGCACTGGGTGAGGTAGCCGTGGCGTTTCCCGATGGCCCAAAGACGGATGCCGACGAGAAAGAACACCGCGGAATGAAGCAGGCCGGACCATGATGCCATGAGACCGTAGGTGCCAATGCCGGAAGTGAATGCCTTGCCCGTCGAACCGACGAGCGCGAAGCC
>CAMBTF010000294.1 GCA_945870545.1 Akkermansia muciniphila | reverse complement strand
CGTGCGTAATAGCGGACGAATGTCAAGGTGGGAGGTGGGGATGAAAAGTGGGTTAGTCTGAGCCTGGGTTAGTTAAGGCACGAAACCCGCGTTGCCAGTTGCCGCCCTTTTAGTAGGCTTTCCTACATGCGCCACATCGTCCTCATGCCCTTCGGAAGCGCTGGGGATGTCTTTCCTTTCATCTGGCTGGGGAAACTTCTTAAAGCGCGGGGGCATCGCGTGACAATGGTCACCACCGTGATTTTCGCGAAGGCGGCGGAGGCGGCGGGGATCGGTTTCGTGGGCTTGGGGACGGAGGAGGAAGTCGAGGCCATCGCAAAAGACAGGCGCATCTGGAAGCTCGGGATTGGAACGAAGCTAGTGCTGGATCATGCGGTGGCGTGGTCGCCGCGCTATCTGGAGGCGATGGAAAATCTGGGTCTCGTGGATCTCATGATGGCCCCGTTGACGGCGTTCGGGGCTAGGCTGGCGCGGGAGAAGCACGGCATCCCGCTCATCACCGTGCACTTGCAGCCGATGGTTTTCATGAGCGCCTATGAAACCCCGCTGCTGCATCCTTCCTTCGCATGGTTGCGTTCGTTGCCGGTGGGGCTGCGGAAATTCCTATTTTCCCTGCCCAACGCCGTCGATCTCCTCGCCCTCCCCGGCATCCGCAAGATTTGCCGGGAAATCGGGGTGCCGCCGCCACGCAGCATCTGGCGGGAGTGGTGGCACTCGCCCGATGGCGTGCTGGCGCTTTTCCCATCTTGGTTCGGGAAGCCCCAGCCGGATTGGCCAGCCAACCTCTTCCAAGCGGATTTCCCCATGGAGGATCTCACCGCCGAGGTGGCGATGCAGCCGGAGCTCGCGGAGTTCCTCGCCGCCGGGGAAAAGCCCGTCGTCTTCACGCCCGGCAGCGCGAACGTGCAGGCGGAAAGATTCTTCGCATCGGCCACGGAGGCGGTGAAGCGGCTGGGCATCCGGGCGGTGTTTGTTACGCGGATGAAAAACCAAATACCCGCCGGGATGGTTGGTCGCATCTTGCAGGTCGAATTCGTCCCCTTCAGCAAGCTGCTCGGCCATGCCTCCGCTTTCGTCCATCACGGCGGGGTGGGGACGATGGCGCAGGGCTTCCGCGCGGGCGTCCCACAGCTTGTCATGGCCATGTCACATGATCAGCCTGACAACGCCGAGCGACTGCGCAAACTCGGATCCGGCATCGCCCTCATGGCAGGAGATTTCACACCGGAGCGGGTGACCAAAGAGCTGTCAAGGCTGCTGGGCGAAAGCCGTTTCGCGGAGTCGGCGGAGATGTTGAGAAAGAAGACGGAAGAGGCCGCCGATCCGGTGGAAATGATCCGATGGGTTGAGGATCGAATGAGATGCTTGTAGCAGGGAGGTTTCGGAAGGGCGCCGGGATCGATGTCTTTTGCGGGATGAAATCCGTTGCGTGGCACGGCGCTGCGGTTCAATCTGCACTCGTCCATGTCCGAAAGCATACCCGCCGTCGAGATCCGCCACCTGGTGAAGGATTTCAAGACCTCCTTCAAGCGTCAGCCCCTGCGAGCCGTCGATGACGTATCGATCCGCATCATGCCAGGTGAGGTGTATGGCTTGATCGGCCCGAATGGCTCGGGGAAATCGACGGCGATGAAAGCCTTGCTCGGCCTGGTAGCGCCAAGCTCCGGCGATTGCGCGATCTTTGGGAAAGATTCCCTGAAAGTGGACTCCCGCAATGAGGTCGGTTTCCTTCCGGAAAATCCTTACTTTTACAAACACCTCAGCGGCAAGGAGACCCTGGAGTTTTATGGGAAGCTCTGTGGCATACGCGGGGCAACGCTGAAAGATCGCGTGGCGGAGTTGCTGGATCTTGTGGGTCTGGCGGATGCGAGCCACCGTCGGATCGGCGGGTATTCGAAAGGGATGCTGCAGCGGATTGGTTTGGCGCAGGCGCTGATCCAGAAGCCGCGGCTCGTGATCCTCGATGAACCGACGGCGGGCGTGGATCCCATCGGCTCCCGCGAGATCCGGGATCTGATTTTCAAGCTCCGAGAGCAGGGGATCACGGTTTTCCTATGCTCCCACTTATTAGAGCAGGTGCAGGAGGTCTGTGATCATGTGGGCATCATTTTCCGGGGGAAAATGATCAAAGAAGGTAGGCTTGAGGATTTGATCGCGATCGAGGATCAGACCGAACTGATCGTGAAAGATGCCGACCCGGCGCTCATCGCGGAGATCGAGGCACTGATCGCGCGTGATGCGAAGGCCGAGCTGATCCGCAGTGGCAAGCCACGAACCACGCTGGAGCGTTTATTCCTGCGCGAGACGGGCAAAATATCCTGATACCCTTTTCCAGATGAAACCGCTTTCTGCCCTCACAGACCACGCCTCCCGCATCACGGTGATCGCTTTCCATGCCTTCACCCAACTTGTGCGGATGAAGGTGTTCTACTTCCTCGCCTTTTTCGCTTTGATCTTGATCGCGAGCAACTTCTTCAATCTGCCCCAGCACGAGGGGCCGGAGGCGGCGGGGGTCGATGTCCTGCGTGCGATCAAGAGCTGGTCTTTGGGCGCGATGACCTTGTTCTCGGTGGTGCTTTCGATCGTTTCCACCGCGTTGCTATTGCCGAAGGATGTGGAGGAAAGGACCCTTTACACGATCCTCGCGAAGCCGGTGCCGAGGCTCGATTACCTTGCGGGGAAACTGCTCGGCGTGCTGCTCTTGGTGTTTGTTTCAATGGCCATGATGGACGTGCTGATGACCGGTATCCTGCATATCCGGACGAATATGGTCCTGGCCGATCAGATGGCCTTCGCACAAGCGAACGGCTGGACGGCGGGGGAGATGGAGTCTTTGAAAAAAGATATCCTCGCACAGGGCCCCAGCGCCTCACTGCATGGAGCCGTGTTTGCGGTTTTCCTCCGTGCCTCGATCATCGCCTCGCTGGCGCTGTTGATCTCCACCTTTTCGACAAGCACGCTTTTTACTACCATCATCGCGTTCCTGATTTATTTCATCGGTCACTTCCAGGCCGACGCGCGGGCGGCTTTCCTTAGCCAGGAAGCAGGTATGAGCGATGGCGTCTTCGCTAAACTCATCACATTACTGGTGGCGCTGGCGCTGCCGGATTTCCAGCTTTTCAACGTGATCGACGCCGTGATCGAGGGGCAGGTCCTGCCGTGGGCGATCGTTGGCAAGCTTACGCTGATGGCACTTTTTTATGCGGTGTTCTACATCATTGCTTCGTGGTTGATTTT
>CAMBTF010000293.1 GCA_945870545.1 Akkermansia muciniphila | reverse complement strand
GGCGGCGCGGACATCCTCCAGCTCCGCGCGAAGGGGATCCCTTTGGAAACCGTCGCCGCCGCCGCGCGGAAAATCATCCCGCACTGCAAGGCGGCGGGCGTGCCTTTCATCCTCAACGATCACCCGGATCTCGCCGTGGAACTCGGTGCCGACGGGGTCCACATCGGCCAGGACGATGGGGCGATCTACGATGTCCGTAGTAGGATTGGCGCGGACATGATCATCGGCCGCTCCACTCACAGCCTCGCGCAGGCGAAACAGGCGCTTACCGATGGTGCGGACTACATCGGCTACGGCCCCCTTTTCCCCACTCCCACGAAAGCCGGCCGCCTGGCGATCGGCCTCGGAGACATCGCAGAAATGGAGCGCGAGGTCGGATCCAGAATCCCCGCGTTCTGCATCGGCGGCATCAAGCCGGATAACCTGAGCGAAGTCCTCGCTGCCGGCGCGAGGCGATGCGTGGTCGTTTCCCACCTGCTTCTGGCTGCGGACATCGTAGCGGAAACCCACACGCTGAGAATGACGATGATCCGCTAGTCACTTCGGTGCGGAAGGTCGGGGTGATCAAGATAGGGATCGGCTCAGTTAGGGGAGGTGAGGCCTTTTGAGTGCGGGGAGAATCCCCGCTTTTGTATCCTTAGGCGGGATACGGCTTTGGTTCGGAAAGGTCGGGGCACCCCGGCAAAACGGCCCGCGGGTGAACCAAAGCGGCGAATGATCGCGCGCACTCAAAAGCCCCTCATCACTCAAAGGCGTTCTCCCTAGCTAGACCGCCCTGTGGACCGTGTGGACTTTCACCTTGCTGCGGGATGCGTGCGAGCCTAGAAGTGTAGTTGGCTTTTCCGTTGGGGAAAAGCCGTCCTCCCCGCAACCGCCATGAGCGCATTTTATTCAGATCCCGCGATACGACGACGTCTCGCCGAATATCTTGGTGGCGACTCTCTAGACACGGCAACGGCGTTCTACGTCACCCACTCCGATGGCTGCCTGTTGCAGCGGGGTGAACTTCATCCCCCTGCCGATCTTGCGAAACTGATGGATCAGGAGCTCGACATCGCAAGATCACTGGCGGATCGCGAATCCCTGCTTTTCCACCTCGATATCGAATACGTCAATTTCGATTCCCCACTGATGGCGTATGAGAATCCCGGCCATGCTTTCGCGATGCAGGAACCAGCGGTGCGGGTGATTGAGGAACTGCTGCTCGGTTGGGGCATCACCCCGCTGCATCTCATTACCGGGCAGGGTCATCATTTTATATGGCGGGTCGATTTCGGGTCGAAGGTGGCTCGCCGCCTCGCCGGGCTGGATCCCGATCCGGATCTGAGCCGTTCCTGTCATGCGCGTGCGGGTAGCGGGGTGTTCTCGGAAATCTCGTTGGAAATGCAGGGCACGTTCGCCGCGATGGCGTTGGTGATGGAATACCTCGCCCACCGTATCAAATGGCTGGCGGCGCCGGTCTCGGCCGTGCCGGTGGAGATCACCGCCGTGCATGTCGGGCCAGGGGCGTTTGCGCGGAGGGAAATGGTTTCCATCGACGTCTCCGAATACGGGGATCCGCTGCACACCCGGATGATCCGCATGCCGTACACGAATTATCTCAAGCCATGGCTCACTGGCCTCTTGCCCGACGCAGCCTTCGGGGATGGCCTGCCGCGCTTGAGGGCGATTCCTATTTTTGAAATGGATGTGTATGGTGCCATTGCCTGCCGCGAGGACGAAGCGTCGGTGAGGGAGCTTGCCCTGCGCGCCTGCTCCAAGATACCCATTCAGGAAGAAGGAACCACGCGCCTGTTGGAGGAATATCTGGGCTCCGATCTGCGGCGTTTCCATGAGGAATTTTACTCCGTCTCCCTGCATGTGGACGCTCCCTTCACCTTGCCGGAAGACCTGCCGCTCTGCGTCTCGGACTTGCTGGAGTGGCCGAATGACCGTCTTCTGAAACCCGCGGGAATCCAGCTTGTCACCCGAATGCTCCTGTCCTTTGGCTGGCATCCGCGCCACATCGCCGGACTGATCCGTTCCCGGTTCGCAAACCCGGCCTATGGCTGGGGCGTGGATTGGAAGGAATACGACCCAGGCATGCGAGCAGATTTCTACACGCGCTTGTTTGCCGGACTGTGGAAAACCGGTGTGGACGAGCTGGTCGATTTCAACTGCGTCTCCACGGCAGAAAAAGGCTTCTGTTCCGGAGCGAATCACCTCGGCTGTTCGCTCTCCGCATTCAAGGAAACCCTCTCCAAACCCGCCTCTTCATGAAACCCTTGACCATAGGTCTCTCCACCGGCTGCTTCTACAACCGCCCCATCCTCAGCGTGCTTGATGAAATCCGGGACGGCGGCTTTGACTGCATCGAGGTCTGCTCTTTTCCCGCCCATCTCAACTACCACAACCGGGACGATGTTGCCCGCGCCGGGGAAAAAATTCGCTCACTGGGTATCCGCCCGGTTTCCTTCCACGCGCCCTTCGCCGACAAGATCGACATCACCGCGCTTGATCCCATGGCGCGGGAAATGGCCGTAGCGGAGCTTCTCATCGCCTGTGAAGCCGCCGCCGTCATGGGTGTGGAAAACCTCGTGCTCCACCCCGGCCCTGAGCGCGCCGGACGCCCCCCGGAGGAGGAGTTCCTCGCCCGCATGCACAACGCCGCCGAATCGCTGAACACCGTCGCTTTGCGCTGTTGCGAGAAAGGAATCCATCTCGTGCTCGAAAACATGCTGCCGCACCTGCTTTTCGGGCACATCAATGACATGCTCTATCTCCTGGGCAGCATCCGCGAGTGCGGTGTCGGAGCCTGCCTCGACACCGGCCACGCTTATCTCAGCCGTGAACTCGGAATGGTCATCCACAAGCTCTCCGGCCACCTCCACCTAGTTCATGTCAACGACAACTGTGGCGACGGCGACAACCACCTCGCGCCGGGCGAAGGCCATATCGACTGGCCATGGCTCATGTCCGAGCTCAAGCGCTGCCACTTCGGCGGCACCCTCATCCTCGAGCTTTCCTCCCGCGAAAACGAATCCGTTCCCGATATGCTCGGCCGCGCCCGCCGCGCAAGGGATTTCCTAAACGGTCTGATGTGACGGAATATCATCGCCGTCGCCATCGGCATGGCCTCATAAAACCCGCATGATCCAACTCGCGCAAAACCAGCTCTGGAAAAAAGACGACCGCTATCTCCGCATCGTCGTCTGGGAACGCCTCGCGATCCGCTACAAGGAAACCGACAGCCCCGACGC
>CAMBTF010000292.1 GCA_945870545.1 Akkermansia muciniphila | reverse complement strand
CGTGGAGTGTCGCGGCCAGGGTGATGGCGAGGAGGGTCAGGATGCGGATCGGTTTCATAATGATTCTTAACGGTTGCGGACGGATACTTGAGGCTGGATGGGAAAACTTCCAGATTTTTAACGACGGCCGTTCGCTCTTGGGTTCGTTTGCCGCTGGTGTCCGGATTGGCTCAAACCTCAGGCGGAATTTTAGGTGCTTCTGGATTTCCGGGTTGCCAAAGCAGGGGACGCCCGCTTATTTTCCCGCGCCCGGGGCGAAAGTTCCGCCGAGAAGCCTTATAGTGTAATGGTAACACTCCGGATTTTGATTCCGTCATTCTAGGTTCGAGTCCTAGTAAGGCTACCAACTCTCAACTTCCAAATTTCAAATCTCAAGGAAGAGGGGGATGATTTCTATGCATTCGCCTAGAGATCGTTGATCGAGCCGAAGTCGGGGGAAAACAGGCGCTTGTAGGTTCTCGCCGCGTAGCCGTCGGTCATGCCGGCCAGGTAATCGCAGACGAGTCGGGCGCGCGTTTCCGCATCGGGGGCTTGTTCGATTTCGCGGACGGTATCCGCCGGGAGGAGTTGGAAATCCTGGCCGTCGATGCGTTCGCCTTTCACGTATCGCGTTTCTAGGGTTTCCCAGAGCTGGCGGAGCATGCGGGAGCCCTTGTGCTCGAGCTGTTTGAGCTGCGGGGAAAGGAATACGACATCGAAGGCGAGTTTCTTGAAAAGCTCGCTCTCGGCGCGGACGGCGGGATCGACGGTGAGGCGATATTTGTAGCGGTTCGTAGCGGCGGAGAGGAAATTCACGTCCTGCTCCAGCGCGGCGGCGCGGATGTAGGAACCGATCCTTTTCCCCACGAAGGGATCTACTTTGCGACGCCGGATCGCGCGGATCAGGTCGCCGAGCGGGGTGCCTTCGGAAACATCCTTGCCGTTGGCTTCCGCCCAGTTCTCGATTTTCTCCACGTGGAGGAAACCGGCGCGGACGCTGTCGGAGAGGTCGTTGAGCGAGTAAGCGGTATCGTCCGCCCAATCCATGATCTGGCACTCGATGGACTTGAAAGAATCGCGCTCCTTGCCGGGCGTGAGTTCGGCGGGGAAATCATTTCCCGCCAGCGCCCAATCGAGAAAGCACGCCTGCGAGTCGTAGATGAAATGGTTTTTCGGAGGCGCGCCGCTGGCTTTGAGTTCGCTCCAGAGCGTCTTGTATTTCAGGATGCCATCGAGGAAAGCGCGCGAGGGATCCATGCCCGTATGCTTGGCGGAAAAGATGCGCTCAGTGAGCAAGCGCAGGGTCTGCGCGTTGCCCTCGAAGCCGCCGTTCCCCGACAGCAGGTGGTTGAGCGTGCGCTCGCCCGCATGGCCGAAGGGCGGGTGGCCGAGATCGTGGGAAAGGCAGATCGCCTCGATCAGGTCGGGGTCAATGTGGAACGAATCGGAAAGCAAAGAGCCGGGTTGGCGTAGCAGCCAGGCGGAGATGGATTTTCCAATCTGCGCGACCTCCAGCGAGTGGGTGAGGCGGGTGCGGTAGAAGTCGTATTCGCCGGACCAAAAGACCTGGGTCTTGTTCTGGAGGCGGCGGAAAGTGGGCGTGTGCAGCACGCGGTCGCGGTCGACCTGGAACGGCGTGCGGTAATCCCTGGCGTCGGATTTCCCGGACATCCGCTCCGTGTCGAAGGCTCCGTAAAACTCGTTCCGCATGAGGGAGTTTGCGGGCGCGCGGTTCGGTGTTTCAAGGGAAGAGTTGGGGAAATGGAATGAAGAGGGTTTCACCGCCAGTTCGCTAAGAGGCTGTCTGAAAAATCTAAACTCGCCGGTCAGCCTGAAGGGAAGAGTGTTTTAACCGCAGATGAACAGGATATACGCAGATGGAAGAGGGATGTAATGCTCTCAAGTTCACGCACATGAATCTTCCTTGGCGAACTTAGCGAACTTGGCGGTTCAAATTCTTCTCGGCGTTGGTTGCGGAGTGGTTCGGGAACTGCTAATTATTGAGCGATGGTAACAAAGCAAGTGATCAGGGCGGCGACGGGATGGTTGGAACTGGGGATGCCGGACGACGCGCTGGAGGAACTGGATGCGTTGACCGGAGAGGATCGCAGCGAGCGGCGGGTGCTGGAACTCAAGCTCTCGGCAGAGATGGCGAAGGGGGATTGGCGGCAAGCTTCCACGACCGCGCTGGAACTCTGTGGACAGGCGGCGGACGAGCCGGATTTTTTCCTGAGCGCCGCGTATTGTCTCCACGAGGCGGGTAGCACGGCGGAGGCGCGGAAATGCCTGCTCAGCGGACCGGAAGCGCTCCACGATTTGCCGGTTTTTCACTACAACATGGCCTGCTATCTCTGGACGCTCGGAGACAAGGACAACGCCACGCGCCATCTCAACATCGCAATCGGTATGGACGACAGTTTTCTGGATTCTGCACGGGTGGACAGGGATCTGGTGGGGATGGTGATCTGATGACTCCAACCCATTGAGCCCGCATAACGGGTGACAACACGCCCGGGCGAGGCTACTGGCAGCACTCCATGTCGCTTCTCACCGAATCCCGGCTCACGCTGAAGCTCGCTTTCCCGCTCGTGATCGGGCAGGTGAGCCAGATGCTGCTGGGCGTGGCGGATACGGTGATGATCGGCCAGCTCGGCGTAAAGGAGCTGGCGGTTCTGACCTTCGCAAACTCGCTTTTCTACGTGCCCTTCGTGTTTGGGATCGGGGTGCTGACGGCAGTTTCCGTTTTCACCGCGAGCGCGGCGGGCTCCGGCGACGAGGCGGCGGGAAGGGCAAGCTGCCGCCACGGGATGTATATCGCCACGGTGCTCGGGCTGCTGCTCTTCGCCGTCTCTTATGCCCTTTCCCTGAACCTCGGCGTGTTCCGCCAACCGCCGGAGGTGGAGGCGATGACCGGCCCGTATTTCCGCATCATCATGGCATCCATGGTGCCTGCGCTGATGTCCATCGCGCTGAAAAACCACGCCGATGCACTCGACCGGCCGTGGCCGCCGTTCTGGATTTTCCTCGGCGGAGTGGCGCTGAATGTTTTCCTGAACTGGGTGATGATCTACGGCAAACTCGGCTGCCCGATGCTGGGACTGGAAGGCGGTGCTTATGCGACCCTGATCTCAAGGATGGCGCTCCTCGTTGGCATGATCGTCTGGTTGCACCGTGATGCGGATCTGCGGAAATGGACGCCCTACCACTGGTTCCGTAAGCCGGTTTTTTCTGAGATCCGGAAATTTCTTACCGTGGGTTTTCCCGCAAGCA
>CAMBTF010000291.1 GCA_945870545.1 Akkermansia muciniphila | reverse complement strand
GCCTCACCCATGAGCTGCAGCCAGCGATCGCGCTCGGCGATGCCGATGCGGAACGGCATGTGCCGCATCCGCAGGCGCGGGTGGCCGCGCTTTTCCATGTAGGCATCGGAGGCACCGAGGCGGAAGAGCATGAAATCGGCGAGTCGTTCCTCGGAGCCTTCCCAATCGTCATCGGGATACATCGGGCCGATGAGATCGTCGTGGCGGACACGGCGGTAGAAGGCCGCGACCATGGCGCGGATGCCGGATTCGCCGCAGGCTTTCATCACATCGGATTCGGTGGGGGTGATCATGTTGGAGAGCCGTGCTTTCAGCCGGCTTGGTATGTATTGGAAAATTTCCGGTGGCGGATGATCGAGATGATGAAGAGGATAAGGGTGATAAGGGCGAAAGGGACGGCGATCAATGATCCATACAAATACAACGCGCGGAAGATGTCGCCAGCAAGTTGCTCTGGATTTGCTGCACCTGCGGTCTTGAGTTTGCCAAAGGCCCTGATCATTCCCAGCACTGGTGCCGCGATTCCCATACATACGGAGAGAGCCAATGAAATGGCTGAGATCCAAATCATCTTTCCCCAGAATTTGCGCTTCTGTTCGGCGTCGTATTGTGCCGCGGAGGGTTGCATATTTTTCAGAACGGCGGCGACCGAAGATCGCCGCCACGTTACATCCCCGCCTCCGCGAGGCGCTCGGCCATTTCGTGTTTCATCAGCTCGGCGGTGACTTCGGTGAGTTCGCCGGACATGATGGCGTCGAGGTTGTGGGAGGTGAAGCCGATGCGGTGGTCGGTGCAGCGGCTTTGCGGGAAATTGTAGGTGCGGATCTTTTCCGAGCGGTCGCCGGAGCCGATCAGCGAGCGGCGGTTCTCCGAGTAGGCGGCTTGTTGCTCCTGAAGTTTCTTCTCGTAAAGGCGGGTGCGCATGATCTGCAAGGCCATTTCCCGGTTCTTGATCTGCGAGCGGCCATGCTCGCAGCGGACGTAGAGGCCGGTGGGAAGGTGGAAAATCTGCACGGCGGAATCGGTCGTGTTCACGTGCTGCCCGCCCGCGCCGCCGGAGCGGCAGACCTCGATGCGGAGGTCGTTCGGATTCATATCTACATCGATCTCCTCCGCCTCCGGCAGGACGGCGACGGTGATCGTGGAGGTGTGGATGCGTCCTTGCGTCTCGGTGGCTGGAACACGCTGCACGCGGTGCACGCCGGACTCGTATTTCATGTGGCGGAAAACCTCATCGCCGGTGATTTTCAGGATGACTTCCTTGAAGCCGCCGACCTCGGAGGGCGAGCTTTCGAGGTGCTCGGATTTCCAGCCTTTTGCGTCGGCGTAGCGTTGGTAGGCGCGCATCATCTCGCCCGCGAACAGCGAGGCCTCATCGCCGCCGGCCCCGGCGCGAATCTCCACCAGGGCGTCGCGGTCTTCGTTCGGGTCGGCGGGGAGCAGGGCGTATTGCATGTCCTCGCGAAGCTTTGCCACAGATTTTTCCAGCTCCGGGATTTCCTCGGCGGCCATCGCGGCAAATTCCTTGTCGTCCGCCTTTGCAAGCTCGCGGTTGTCCTCTAGCTGTGCCTCGGTGCTCCGCAGGGTTTCCCATAGATCCAGCGTCTGCTTCAGCTTGCGGTGCTCGCGCAGGATCTCGGTGGCGCGTTTCGGATCGGAAAATAGGTCGGGATCGCCCACGGCCTCCTCGAGGGCGGCGAAGCGTTCCTTGCGTTTGGAAATGAGATGGGTGTAGTCCATGAGGCTGCTGAAACTTTAAATTTTAAACCCTAAACATCAAGAAGAGGAAGAGCTGGCGGAGTCCTAGCCTTGAATCGGCAGGGTGTCCAATCTTCGCATCGTGATGATTTTATCCCTGACATGAAAAATCCGCCCGCTACCATCTGTATCAACCCAGTCCCTTCTTCCTTGAAGGTTGGATATTGAAATTTGAATTTTATGAAACCCATACTCCTACCCCTCCTAGCCGCTGTCGGTGCCGCGACTGCGGTCATTTCCACCAAGCCTCCCGAGCCGACGGGGAAATGGGTGAAATACAAAATCAGCAACTACTTCTGGGCGGAGGGTGCGTGCGTGGCCGATGTGAACGCCGACGGCAAAACCGACATTCTCACTGGGCCGTATTGGTATGCAGGGCCGGATTTTAAGACACGCCACACCGTTTACCCGGACGGGATCACCTTCAATGCAGGTGAAAAGGGCACGATCCCCGGCTTCGAGGGTGAGCTGAGTGGCAAGAACGCCTACTCCGACAATTTCCTCTCCTACTCCCACGACTTTAACGGCGACTCCCGGCCCGACTACCTCGTGATCGGTTTTCCCGGAAAGGAAACTTTTTGGTATGAGAATCCCGGCGGAAAGGAAGGCCACTGGCCACGCCACACGGCGCTAGCCTCCACCGACAACGAATCCCCCATGCTCGCCGATATCAACGGCGACAAGCGCCCCGACCTTCTCTGCATGTCCGGCGGAAAAATCGGTTACGCAACCCTCGATCCCACCAACCCCACCGCCCCGTGGAAATGGCACGCCATTACAGCCGCCGATCCAGACGCCTTCCAGCGCTTCACCCACGGCATCGGCCACGGCGACATCAACTCCGACGGCCTCACCGACATCCTCGAAAAACGCGGCTGGTGGGAGCAGCCCGCCGCTTGGGATGGCGTGGCTTCATGGAAATTTCATCCCGCATCCTTTGGCGATAAAGGCGGCGCGCAGATGTTCGGAACTGACGTGAACGGCGACGGACGCACCGATGTGATCACCTCCATCGACGCCCACGGCTTCGGCGTCGCCTGGTACGAGCAGAACGCGGACGGCACATGGAAACGCCATCTCCTCACCGACACGCCCACGGAAAAAGGCTCCACCGGAGTCGCCTTCACTCAGCCGCACGCCCTTGATCTCGCCGACGTCAACGGCGACGGCACCCTCGACATCGTCACCGGGAAACGCTTCTGGGCGCACGGCCCAACCGGCGACTCCGAGCCCGATCAGCACGCCGTCATTTATGCCTTTCTCCTCAGCCGCAAGGATGGCCAGGCCACCTACACCGCCGAGATCATCGATGCCGACAGCGGCGTAGGCTGCCAGGTCATGGCCGCCGATGCGAACGGCGACGCCAAACCCGACATCATCGCCGCCAACAAGAAGGGCTGCTTTGTGATTTTGCAAAAGTAGTCTTTCACGCGCCTGTCCTGAAATCCCCGCCGAGGGCGAGGTGGAGGTCGAAGCGGTTCTGGAGACGCTGG
>CAMBTF010000290.1 GCA_945870545.1 Akkermansia muciniphila | reverse complement strand
CCCCACGCTCGACGAAGCGCTCCGGGATTTAACCGCGTGACGAATCCACCATTAAAAATCCAAAATCAACAACTTGAAGATTGGCTGATTGATTTTGTGGTCTCGGCCTAGTTTAGGAACCCTCGTCCCGCCCCGTCTTGTTCCTTTACTTCACCCGTCCGCTTCCATTGACTTTTCGGAAATGTCCCACGCCCGTTTTCTCGCCCTGCTTTGGGTCGCTCCGTTGCTTACGTTATCGCTGCGCGCACAACGGGAGGAGGGTGGGTCGCTTCTTCCCGAGGGAGCTGTGGCTCCGCCTGTGGATTTGATCCAGCCAGTGCCTGCGCCGGAAATCCCCTTCGGCGGCGTGCCCCTGGGGCCTGCGCTTCCGAAAAACCTGAAGATCGATTACCAAGGCGGCGAAGGCAACCTAGAGGACGGCATCCGCTTAGGCGGCCCCGTGAAAGTTCAGGGCGACAACGGCCTCGAGATTTTCGCGGACCGCGCGAACCTCGATCTGAAGGATCAATCGGTCACATTTCATGGCCACGTCTCCGTTTACCAAGGCAACTTGCTACAGCGCGGCGAGTGTGCCGTTTATTTCTACGAGACCGGAACGCTCGATGCTTCCGGCTTGCGGATCTCGATGGATCCGATCCTCCTGGAAGCGGGGAAATTCACTGGGAAATCCGACGGTGGCAGGACGGTCTTCGTCGGCGAAAATGCGGGCATCACCACCCATGATGTGGAGGATCCCAACTACTGGGTGCGCTCCGACGTAACGACGGTTTACCCTGGGGAAAAAGTCACCTTCAAGAACCTGAAGCTCTACGCGGGTGATACTCCCGTATTCTGGTTGCCCTACCTCAGCCAGCCGCTCGATTCGGAGCTCGGCTACCATTTCGTGCCCGGAGCACGATCCAATTGGGGGCCTTTCCTGCTCAATACCTACGGCATCATGCTCGGCGGCGAGCGTAACCCTGTAACCGGCGAAAACGAGGACGCGTGGCTGCTTTCCCGCTGGCGCTTCGACCTCCGTGCCAGCCGTGGGGTGGCGGTCGGCCTCGACCTGGTGGACACCCGCGAGGAAAGCCGTGATGAGATCTCCGGCCTGAGCCTATACTATCTGAACGACAACGACCCGCGTGAAACCCGAACCGGAATCCCGCGGTTCGGGGTCGATGAGAACCGCTTTCAGATCGGGCTCAAGGATCGCAAGGAGCTTGAGTTTGCGGACGACGCGGACTGGCGGCTGGACACCAATCTCACCTACCTTTCCGACCAGTATTACCTCGAGGACTTCGCACCGGACATCTATCGCACGAACCCCGCACCCGACAATACAATCGGGCTCTACCGCCGCGACGACGAATCGCTGCTTTCGATTTTCGGGCGTTTCCGTGTGAACGATTTTTACCGGGCCGATACGCAGAGTCCCGAAATCGCCTTCGACCAAGTGAGGCGTCCGCTTTTTGGCTTGCCGCTGCAGCATGAGGGGCAGACTTCCTTTTCAGTCCGTGGTGTCGAAGCGGGCGATGTGATCCGCAGAAACATCATCAATCCCCTGCTTGCGCTACCGGCCGGAGATCCGCGAGTGCCCGGCCTGCTTGTCCAGCTCAATGGGTATGAGCGTTCGATCGTGCAGAAGATCCGTGCGCTGCCGCCCGGCGATCCCCGCATCCCGGCGCTTCGCTCGCAGCTTCTGGACACGGGATTTAATCGTTTCCACAGCAACCATTCCTTTTCCATGCCTTTCTCAAACGGTGATTGGTTCAGCTTCAATCCCTACGTCGGCGCGGCATACGCCCACTATTCCTCCGTCCAAAGCCCGGCAGATTCGGATGCCCGCTTCATGTTGCACGGCGGCGCTGAGGCGGCGGTGAAATTCTCCAACGATTACGGCACCGCCAACGACTCCCTGCCGGGCATCCGCGGCCTGCTCCACGTCATACAGCCCTACACCGCGCTATCCTTTGTCGCTGTGGACGAACTCGACCGCGATTACCCGAAGATCGATCGCCTCACCTTCACCACCCGCCTGCGGCCGATGCAAACCACGAGTTTCACCGCCATCGATGAAGTGGAGAGCTGGAACATCCTGCGCTTCGGTGCGCGGAACCACCTCATCACCCGCCGCGACGGACAATCGCTCGAATGGCTATTCATGGACACCTACATCGACAAATACATCGATGACCCCGAAGGCAACCGCGAATGGTCCAACCTTTACAACGACATCCGCTGGCAGCCGCTGCCATGGCTCGGCCTCGATCTGGAGACACAGTTGCCGCTCTTCGACAGCGGTTCGGGTTTCTCGGAAATCAATTCCCGCCTCCGCTTCATGCCCTGGCAGGACATGGAGGTCTCCCTCGCCTACCGCCAGCTCAACAATCACCCCGTCCTACTCGACTCCAACCGCATCGCCCTCGGCACCTACCTCCGCCTCTCGGAAAACTGGGGCATCGGCACTCAGCATACCTTCGAGATGGACGACAGCACGCTTGAAATCCAGCAATACACCTTGCACCGCGACTACGGGAACTGGGTCGGGGGGATGGGCGTCAGCCACCGCGACAACCGTTTCGAGGACGAGTTTAGCGTGATATTCAGCCTCACGCTGAAAGATTTTCCCACCGCCTCCTTGCCTTTCAAGCTTGATGCGGAATAGTCCGGCGCCATGACTATCCAGCCGAACGATCTCCTCGCCGCCCTCCGCTTCCGCTACGCCACCAAGGCTTTCGATCCCGCGCGGAAAATCCCCGCCGAAACCTGGGACGCCTTCGAAAAATCCCTCGTCCTCACGCCGTCCTCCTTCGGCCTCCAGCCGTGGAAATTTCTCGTCGTGGAAAACCCCGAGATCCGTGAAAAACTCAAGGCGGCCTCCTGGAACCAACCTCAGCTTATTGACGCCTCCCACCTCGTCGTCCTCACCGCCCGCACCGATCTCACCCAGGCCGATATCGACTCATGGATCGCCCGCCTTTCCGAAATTCAAGGCACCCCGATCGAGGCGCTGGCGGGGCTTTCCGGGATGATCTCCTCCTTCTCCTCCGCCATGACCCCTGCCGAAAAGCAGGCATGGAACACCCGCCAGGTTTACATCGCGCTCGGCCAGCTCATGACCTCCGCCGCCGTCCTCGGCATCGATTCCTGCCCGCTCGAAGGCATTTCCCCCGCCGACTACGACACCATCCTCGGCCTCCCTGGCACCGGCTACGCCACCGCCGTCGCCTGCGCCCTCGGCTACCGCTCGCCGGAAGACAAATACGCCGTGGCACCCAA
>CAMBTF010000289.1 GCA_945870545.1 Akkermansia muciniphila | reverse complement strand
ACCCGCCCGTGACCGCCGCCCGTGATGACGATGCCGTGGCCGCTGCCCTGCTCGAAGCGGCAGTCCGAGAAATCAACCTCCGCCCCGCGCACCAGTGCCAGCGAGAAACGTTCCGCGCCGGCGTCGAAGGAAAGGTGGCGCAGCGTCAGGCCGCCGACACGGGCTCCTTTCACGCCCGGCGCGAAGGTGAGCACGCTGCCCGCGTCCGCCGCGCACTGGATGATGGTTTTCCCCGGGATACCCTCAAGTTCCAAGGCAGCAGGGATCAATAACGGCCCCTCCCAGATACCTTCTGCGATCACCAGTCGATCGCGATCACGCGCGGAGGCGAGGGCTTCCTGGATCGTCTTGAAATCGCCGGGGATGCGGATCGTCCGCGTGTAGGCCGCCATTTTCTCGTAGCGCGCCGCGACCTCCGCATCGTCCGGGGCAAGGGAAAGGGCTTCACGCATCAGTTCGAGCGCTATGGGATCAAACTCCCCATCATCCATCGCGGCGGCCTGTGCCATGAGATCGCGGGCGGCCAGACGATCGGCCGCTGCCTTTTCCTTCGCGGCCTGCGCTTCCCTGAGCAAGGGTGCGGCATCACCGTCCTTGTCGGCGAGCGTCCGTGCGGCGGAGATTGCGGCGTCGAACTCACGTTTCGCGATCATCGCGCGGATCGCAGCGTACGCCGCCACTCTCTCCTCCTCGCGTTTCGCCTCAGCGATGCGGGCGATGAGAGCCTTTGTCTCGTTCTCTTCCGGATACTTGTCGAGCACCTGCTTCGCCGCCTTCTCGGAATCGTCCCAGCGGCCCGCCTCGAAGGCGGCGATCGCCTCCCCTTTCCAGTAACCGATGAACTGGTTCTGCTCCTCCGCCATCCCGGCCTCGATGCTGCGGCGGCCCAGCAGTATGAGATCCGATTCGGGATCGATGTCCTTGATCTCGTCGAAAGCCTCAGCCGCCTCGGGCCAGCGGCGATTCTCGATGAAATTCGCGCCCTGCCGCTCCAGAAACGCGATGCGGGCGTTCCTCGAAATGCGCTCCTCCTCCTCCATCTCAAGATACGCCCAGCCGCCGAACCCGAGAACGGAGAGAACAATCAGGAACCAAAGTGCGAAGCGCAAAACCCGGGCCGTGGAAGGTTCCGGATTCTCCTCCTCGGAGAAATCGCGCTCCGCTACGGAAACGGCTCGCGGCACGACCTGGCCGGAAAGCGGATTGTCCGCCTTGAAATCCGAATCCCCACGATCCACCGGCGGTGCTTCCTCCACTTTCACATCGGCCAAGCGCGGGATCAGCCCCAAGGCCTCCAGATATTCGCGCACCGCAGCCAGCGCCCGGTCGAACTCCACCAAGCCGTCCTGGTAACGCCGCGCTAGCTCATCGTTCGGTGCCGCGCGTACCATTTCCGCGATCCTCTCCCGCATGACCCGGAACTCGGCGAGCTGCGGACGCGGATCCTCATCCGGACCGAGACCCAGGACTTTCCTCGCTTCCGTCAAAGTCATCTTGCCAAATCATCTTACCGCCCCCTCGAAAAGGAAAGGCGGAAGTCTCTCCCTCTTCCTCCCCAACAGGGTCGGTCAAGCGAGCGATTTGCTCCGTTCGTATAGAATTTTTGTTAAGCGTTTAACTCGGGCATCCGGATGGAAGGGAAAAGATGAGCCGCCTAAACCAGCCGCCGCCGGAGGAGGTCGAGGGCGGATTGGGAGACGGCCTGCTTGAAATCCTTGCGGGCACGGGGGTGAAAAACTTTGCAAGCCAGGGTTTCACCGTCCTTTTCCGCGAGCGCAATCCATGCGGTGCCGACGGGCTTTTCCTCGGTGCCACCGGTGGGGCCGGCGATCCCAGTGACGGATACCGCATGGTCGGCACCGCTTTCCCGCAGTGCTCCCTCTGCCATGGCGCGGGCGACTTGCTCGGAGACCGCGCCGTGGGCGGCGATCATTTCCATGGGGACTCCGAGCTGGGAGGCTTTCGCTTCGTTCGCGTAGGCGACCCAGCCGTGGGTGAAAACCTCACTGGCACCGGGGACATTGGTGAGACGGTGCGCGATCAGGCCGCCGGTGCAGCTCTCGGCGGTGGCGAGCGTGAGGGATTTTTCCCGCAGGAGGCGGACAACGGTGGCCTCCAGCGACGAGCCGTCATCGCTGATGAGGTGCCGCCCGAAGGAGCCAAGCGCGAGGCCGCGCCCGGCGGCGATGGCTTCCGGCGGGCCGATGAGGCGGAGATCGACCTCGCCGATGCGGGCGCAGTAGCCGTATTCGAGGCCGGGGATTTCCGCGAGGGCGGCATCGATGCCATGATGAAAATCGCTTTCGCCGATACCGGTGAATTTCAGCTCGGAAACCCCTGCGATGTCGGAGACCCCGGCAAGGGCGCGGAGGCGCGGGACGACCTCGCTGTGAAACATCGGGTAAAGCTCGCGCGGCGGGCCGGGGAGGAGGAAGACGGCGCAGTTCGAACGGCCGTTGATGCGCGGCGGCAGGTAAAGGCCGGGGGCGGTGCCGTTGGGATTGGGCAACACGTCAGCGCCAGTGGGGACCATGGCCTGGCGGAGATTCGCGGGAACCATCGGCTTGTCGCGCAGGGCAAAGAAGGACTCAAGATTCCGCCGTGCCTGCTCGTCCTCGTGGAGCTCGATGCCGAGGGTTTCCGCGACGATCTCGCGGGTGAGGTCATCGCTGGTGGGACCGAGGCCGCCGGTGATCAGCAGCACATCCGCGCGCACAACCATTTCAGAGAAAGCCTCGCGGATCGCCTCGCCATCGGGGACGGTGACCTGACGCGCCACGCGCAGACCCATCGTGAAAAGCTGCCGCCCGAACCATCCGCCGTGCGTGTTGAGCGTGTTGCCGAGAAGAAGCTCGGTGCCGGTGTTTAAAATTTCAATGCGCATGTGGATGAAACGTTAAGTTATAAACTTTAAAATCCAAGGAAGAGGGAATTCCAATCGGGTTTTTCCTTAGGATTTAAAATTTAAAGTTTAGGGTTTCACTCCCACAGGTAGGACTGCTTCGAGGCGATGGTTTCGCCGTTGGCGGTGAGGTCGATCTTCCAAGCGAGGACGCGGCCGTTTTTGAAATAGTTGTCACCGATGATGGAGAACTCCTCTTTGCCGGAGGAGCTGCCGGTGGGGAGGGTGCGGTGCATTTCCTTGATGCGGCTGCCACTGGCGCCCTGCTGATAGCGGAAGACGATTTCCTTTTCAGCGGCCGCGTCGGCATTCCAGAGGACTGCGTAGTATTGGCCAAGGCGCTGCTTCCTTTCCTCGATGCTGACCGCGCCATGGAGT
>CAMBTF010000288.1 GCA_945870545.1 Akkermansia muciniphila | reverse complement strand
TGGATGTGGACAATTCGGGAGCCTCCCAGGTGTGGGTGCCTGAGAACGCCAATTTCGGCCTGAAGACCGGCGAGATGCTTCATCTCTCCTACGGGAAATCCAGCATCTACCGCGTCCTGCCGGTGGCAGGAAATGGCAAGCCCCAGGCCGCTGTTGCCAAGCTGCCCATCCAGCTCCTATCCTCCGCGATGCGCGCGCGCTTCCATCCGGATGGCTCGCTTTACGTGATCGGCTTCCGAGGCTGGCAGTCGAACGCCGTCTCCGAGGCCGCGTTCCAGCGTGTTCGCCACTTGCCTGATGAAGTAACAACTGTACCGGAAAAATTCGCCATCACCGCGAAGGGTGTCGCGCTGACATTCCCAGTGGAACTCGATGCCGAACTGGTCGGCGACATGACGAGCTATTCCGTGCAGCGGTGGGATTACGTGCGCGGACCTCAATACGGTTCGGGTGAGTTTTCCGTGGATAACGTGGACACGGCTGCCCGCGAGCAGGCGCTCGCAGCCGAGTCGCAGAAGCACCGCAAGCGGGACAATGTGAAGGTGGAGTCCGCGAAACTTTCCGCAGACGGCAAAACGCTGGAACTCGTGCTCGAAGGAATGAAGCCCTCGATGTCGCTCAAGATCGGATACGATTTGGAGGATGCGGATGGCGAGATACTCAATGGCGAGATCCACACGTCGGTCCACGGCAAATAACCGAACGCGCCTACTCATGCTCAGGTTTCTCTCGCTCTCGTTCTGCCTGATTGTCGCCGCGCGCGCCGAACTCATCGCGACTTTTAATCAGGGCGGTGAGACAGACACGCGAATCGACCGCATGGCCGCGCTCTCGGTTCCGGCCGGGCAGCCGCCCACGCCGTTTCTCGACGCGGGGAAATTCGATACGGAGTGGAAAGGTTCCATCGAGCTCAAGGAACGGAAGAGGCTTTATTTTTCCTTCGAAGGAATCGGAAAGGCGGCGCTCACGCTCGGTGGTGAGGAAATCCTCACGGAGGAGGGAACCCTAGGCACCGCAAAGACGAAGCGGCTGCGCCTTAACCCAGGCTTGCATGAGATTCGCGTCTCCTACCGCAGTGCGGAGGATGGTTCCGGGTCTTTGCGGCTTTATTGGGAAGAGGAAGGGATGCCGCGCCAAACGATTCCACCCACCGCGTTCACCGCCGCAGCCACCGATGACGCCAAGCTCGGCGAGCTGAGGCGGCATGGTAGGATGGCGTTCACCCAGCAGCATTGCGCGAAGTGCCATGCGCCCGAGGGCGGCTTTGGGCCAAGCCCGATGCCCGAGACGGGGGAGATCGCGCCCATCCTCGCGGGGATCGGTGATCGGGTGGCTGAGTCTTGGTTGCGGGATTGGATCGCCGATCCGAAGGCGATGAAGCCCGGCACGAAAATGCCCAACCTGGTCGATCCCAAAACACCCGAAGGTTTGCAGAAAGCGGCCGACCTCGCCGCTTTTCTCGCCGCATCGAAATTTGGTGCTCCCGCGCCCCCCGCTCCCGATCCGGCTCTGGCAAAAGCGGGCGGTGTCGTTTTCCACGAGCTCGGCTGCGTTGCCTGCCATGATCAGGCCGCCGGTGATGCCTCGCGCGTGCCACTGAACAACGTCGCTGCCAAATACCTGCCGGGTCAGCTTGTGGCGTTCCTGAAAAAACCCGAAGCTTACCACCCCTTCACAGGCATGCCGAATTTCAAGCTCACAGATGACGAGGCCGCTTCGCTGGCCGCCTATCTAACAGCTTCCTCCCAAGGGAAAGATACGAAACTCGGCTATGCGTTTCCAGCAGGCGACGTGACCCGCGGGGCGGAGGTTGCGGCGAGTTTGCACTGCGGCACCTGCCATCCCGGGCTCCCAGGCGGCGTGCCAAGCGCGCCCACTTTGGAGAAAGTTTTCAAGGCGGATTGGGCGGAAAAGGGGTGCGTTTCGGATAAGGACAAGCGTCCCACATTGCCTGTGATGAACCTCGCTGAGGGTGATAGGGAAGGGCTGTTGGCGTTCTCCAAGGCCGGGCCGAACTCACTGAAAAAGGATAGCGCTTCGGAGTTCGCTGGACGGCAGATCTCTTCCAAAAACTGTACCGCTTGCCATGCGATGGATGGGAACGCATCCAGTCTCGATTCTCTACACGCCTCGACAGCAGGTCTTGCTGCGCATGTCAAAGAACTCAACGAACGTGTCGATCAATCCCGGCCGGCACTCACCTTTGTTGGCGAAATGCTTTTCAGCACCTACATCGAGTCGATGCTCGCCGGAACTGTCGAGGAGCGTCCGAGGCCTTGGTTGGGTACGCGTATGCCGGCTTTTCCCGCTCATGCGAAAACGATGGCCGCGGGCCTCTCGCGCGTCCATGGCTTTGAGCCCTGCCCGCCTGTGAAAGTGGAGGTAGATCCCGCGCTCGCGGAAATCGGTAAGAAGCTGGTCAGTGCGGAGGGCTTCGGCTGCACCACCTGCCATGGTATCGGCGCCCAGCCACCGACTGCCGCGTTTGAGGTCGGCGCGGTGAATTTCGCCCTCACGCCTGGCAGGCTGCGGGAGGAATTCTATCACCGCTGGATGGATAATCCGGCGAGTGTCACGCCCAGCAGCAAGATGCCCCGTTATTCCGAGGGTAATGACTCCCAGCGCACCGATGTCCTCGAAGGGGATGCTCGCAAGCAATACCAGGCAATCTGGCAGTGGTTGCACTCGGATCAACGTTAAGCGGCGGATCATCGAATGCCCCTAGACTACCGGGGTGGCGCCCTGCACATAAAATCTTTCCAATCGTCCGGCTTTGCTCTGGAATGCCTTCCATGTCTTATATCGATAAAGATTTCCTGCTCTATTCCAAAACCGCACGCAGACTATACCATGAGATTGCGGCGAACCTGCCAATCATCGACTACCATAACCACCTGTCGCCGAAGGAGATCGCTGAGGACAAGCGCTGGGATAATATCGCGGATATGTGGCTGGGACATGACCATTACAAGTGGCGGTTGCTTCGTGCGAACGGCATCGGTGAGGAGCGAATCACAGGTGATGCCAGCCCGCGCGAAAAGTTCCAGGCTTTCGCCGAGACGGTGCCCTATACTCTACGTAACCCCATGCACCATTGGGTGCACATGGAACTTCAGCGTTACTTCGATATCCAAACCCTGTTGACGCCCGACACAGCCGATGAAATCTGGGCAAAAACTTGTGAGCGCCTCGCCGAACCCGATTTCTCCGCCCGCTCGCTTCTGAAAAAGTTCGATGTTCGCGTGGTGGGAACCACGGATGATCCCGCCGATTCGCTCGATGACCATC
>CAMBTF010000287.1 GCA_945870545.1 Akkermansia muciniphila | reverse complement strand
CGCAGATGGACTCAGATGGACGTGAATGAAAATGAGATAAGACCGGCCATACGGCCAAAAACCTAACTTCTAAAAGAGATTCTCCACATCTCTTCTCTTTTATCTGCGTGAATCTGCGTCCATCTGCGGTTGCATTCTCTTCATTTATTTTGGCAAGGGCCGCCGACGCAGCGAGTCCCAGCCATAGAGCGCGATGGCCAGCCAGATCAGGCCGAAGGAAAGGAGGCGCAAGGTGGTCATCGGTTCGCCGTAAATTTTCCAGCCGATGAAGAACTGCATGGTCGGCCCGATAAACTGGAGCATGCCGAGCGTACTGAGGCGGATGTTGCGGCTCGCGAAGGCGAAAAGCAGCAGCGGCACGGCGGTGACAAGTCCCGTTCCGGCGATCAACAACGCGTGCGGCCAGCTTTCCCCAAACGCTTGCGGCACGCTGGAATGGGCCATGAAAAGCCACGCCAACGCGAAAGGCGCCAGCACTGTCGTCTCCACCGCCAAGCCATCGAGCGCACCCAGCGGCGAACGTTTCCTGACCACCCCGTACAACGAGAACGAACTACCAAGAGCCAACGCGACCCACGGGAAATGGCCGACGCCCGGCATCTGCAACAAGACCCCGGAAAACGCCGTCGCGATGGCCGCGAGCTGCAGGCGGCTGTGTCTCTCGCCGAACCACAGCGCCCCGAAGAGCATGTTGAAAAACGGGTTGATGTAGTAGCCCAGCGCGCCCTCGATCATGCGGTCGTTCAGCGTCGCCCAGACATAGAGTAGCCAGTTTCCCGCGATCAGCGCGCCGGAAAGGAAATGCCATGCGATCACCTGGCGATCCGCGCTGATGCCTTTTCTCCTCAATAGCAGCAGCGGCCACAGCGCCAGGAGCGTCCAGCAAGTCCTCTGCGCCACCAGGCTCGTGGCGCCCATGAACTCGAGCTGTTTCCAATAGACCGGCAATACCCCCCAGATCCCGAAGGCCACGATCCCCGCCCATAAACCTTTCGCGCCACCCGTCACGCCTTCCGATAGTCCGCCGCCACCCGCTTGGCAATCCCGCCCTGCCGGATTCATGTGATTCGCGGAGCCTACCGGTAATCGGTCAAATATCGAGTTTGCGCTACCCCGGCGATAGCCCGGCGCGCGCATCCGTTCCGCTTGTGGTTTGACGTTTGGAAATCGCGGCTTATGGAAAGGTGCATGGATCTCTCCGATTTTAGAAAAGAATACTCCGCCCGGGGACTGCGCCGCGAGGATCTAAGCGACGACCCCACGGATGTTTTCGAAACATGGTTCCAGCAGGCGACGGAACTCCATGTCCACGAACCAAACGCGATGACCCTCGCCACCGTTTCTCCCGATGGTTTCCCTTCGCAGCGCACCGTCCTGCTTAAAGCCTTTGACCGGAAAGGGTTCACTTTTTTCACGAACTACCAATCCCGAAAGGCAACCCACATCGCCGCTAACCCTGCCGTATGCCTGCTTTTCCCATGGGTCACCCTAGAGCGACAGGTAATCATCCAAGGGTATGCCGAGAAAATCTCCGCTGCGGAATCGCTCGGCTATTTCACCACACGCCCCCGCGACTCGCAGATCGGCGCGTGGGTTTCCAACCAGTCGGAAGTCATCACCTCCCGGAAAATCCTATTGATGAAGCTGGAGGAGATCAAAAACCGCTTCAAGGACGGCGAGATTCCCCTGCCCTCTTTCTGGGGCGGATTCCGCGTGGTGCCACAGACCATCGAGTTCTGGCAAGGCGGCCCCGCCCGCATCCACGACCGCTTTCTCTACACCCGCCAACCCGACAGCTCCTGGGCCATCGACCGGCTTGCCCCGTGATATGAAACTCCTCTCTTTTACGACCCTGGCGCTTTGCCTATCTCTCGCCGCCTGCGCGGATAAGCCGGGGGAAACACCTACGGAAAAAACCGATGCCGAGTCAAAGCCACGGCTTGTGGGACGGGTCGCTTCGATACCAGCAGATCGCACGTTCGTGCTGATCCAGTCCTACGGCACATGGACGGTGGAAACCGGTTCGATCCTCACCACCCAAGGCCCAGAAGGCCGCGCCGCGAACCTGCTCGCCACCGGCGAAAAGCTCGGGCAATACGCCGCGGCAGACATTCGAACAGGCACCCTGGAGATCGGCGATGGAGTTTACACCATCGCGAAAGCCCCCGCCATGAAGGAAACGGAAACTGCGGAAAAATCGGAAGCGCTGAGCGAGGAAACGGCTGATTGAGAAATGATACTCAATTTGCGCGTGACAACAGCGGCATCGGCACGGTGATTACCTGCATGCCCGCTGCCTGCGCCGCGATCACTCCCGGAGGCGCATCCTCGATCACAAGGCATCTTTCCGGAGAAACACCGAGTAGCTCCGCCGCCTTGAGGAAAATGTCGGGGCTCGGCTTGCCGTTGATCACATCGTCGGCGGTCACGACCTCGTCGAACCAATCCGAGCAATTCAGAAGCTTCAGGGTCTTTTCGACAACGTAGCGGGAGCCGCCGGATGCCACCGCGAGCGGCATTTTTCCGCTGAGTCTCTTCGCAAAATCGGCGACCTCTTCGATGAGTTCCACGAGGTGAAGCTTGCGCAGAAAGGCATCTCGTTTTGCCAAGGCGATCGCTTCCGGATCGAGCTTCAGTCCATACTCGCTATTTAGATCCACCACGATGTCCCGGGTAGGCCGACCGCCCATTGCGAAGAAAACGTCCTCCTTGAAAATCCCGCCCGCACCGTAGGAAGCAAGCGCCTCGCACCACGCATCAAAGTGCGCGGGCATGGAATGAACTAATGTCCCGTCGCAGTCAAAAATGACCGCATCAAAACCCTCTTTCGGAAAATCAATCGTACCTACATTTGCCATGGCAGAACGGCAGGTATCGGCAGCCCGCGAACTTTGCAAGGCTCTAACGGAGGAAAATTTCCCCAAAAAACCTCTATCGAGCAATCATTCTTCAAATCAAACGTGTCTCCAACTGAAACTTGGACCGGATACCAAAAGTCCTTGCCGTAACGAGGAGTAAGGATGGGATTGAATGCGCGGATATACATTTGCTCTACTCCGCGCCATCCAAGCGGAGTGTGCCCTACTCCTCCGGAGTGGGTTGAAGGAAAGGCTTGGGCGTAAGGCTCTCGATGATCCGATCAGCGGCAGCTGTCTCGATCACACCGGCATCGGAAAGCACCTTGGCAAGCTGCTTGGCGGCGGCGATCTCGACATCGTTCATCGCCGAGCCCGATTTCCGAGGTGGGCGAATCTCAAGGTTCGCGACGACGCGGTCGAGACCGGGCGAAA
>CAMBTF010000286.1 GCA_945870545.1 Akkermansia muciniphila | reverse complement strand
TGGCAAGATGTCCACTCTCCGCCGCTTCCACGAGGAGGTCGAGGAAGTCCGCACCAACTTCGAATGCGGTATCCGCCTCGGCGAGTTCAACGAATACCAGGAAGGCGACATCATCGAGTGCTACAAGCTCGACAAGGTCGCGCAAACGCTTTGATGGGTAAAAGCTGAAAAGCTGAAAAGCTGAAAAGCTGAAAAGCTGAAATTCAGGAGTCAGCGCCATCCATCATCTTATTTCAGCGTTTCAGTTTTCAGCATTTCAAAATTTACCAAATACGTGTCCCGCCGCATTGATAGAGTGAACGAACTGCTTCGCCGTGAAATTTCCACGGTGATCCAGCATGATTATGAATGGGACGGGAAACTCGTCACGGTCAGTGCTGTCGAGGTGACGCAGGATTTGAAAGAAGGCAGGGTGTGGATTGGTGTCATCGGCGGATCAGCCGAGCCGATTATCGATAAGCTGAATAAGGCACACGGAGCGATCCAGAAAGAGGTGATGAAACGCGTTGTCCTCAAATCCACTCCGGTACTGCGTTTCAAGCATGATGCCTCCGCCGTTCGTGGCGTCGAGATCGTGAACCTGCTCGAAGAGGTGGACAAACTTCCCAAGGCTCCCCTTGAGGAGGAAGAGCAACGCTGAAGGTTAGTCCTCGGGGCTGAAGCGATGAACGTTCAATCCGGGAACAGGGTCAAGGAATCCGGTTGAGTCTCGACGGGGATGTGCTGTCAGCTCCGGCAATGTGCTCGAATTTGAATTCGCCCTTTTTTGGCAACCATTCCATGTTTTGCTAGGCGGGTATGGAAGGTTTGTAGCGTTGTGTTTCCGCAATGCCCGCGCCCGTCACAACTGGCGGCGGAATGTTCGGCGGGGGAGGGGGTATCGATTTCGGCGCTTTGGGCGTGCGGTCGGAATTCCATGCCAGATAGGTGAGAAGCAAAACACCCGCGATACTACCAAAGCCACAGGTGAAGGCGGCTACCATACCGGCGATGAAGGGCGCGAGTCCTGTGATGATAAGGAGCACGGATGACGGTTTCAGCTCGAAGTTCATCATCGCGAGACGCAGCCGCGAGCGTGCGATCAGCAGGCCAATGACGCAGTAGCAGAGAACCACGACAATTACGGAGAAATGGTAGAAGGTGTTCCCTAGCCACGACCACTTCGAGGTCGCGCTTATGCCGAGCGTCATACTCCCGCCGATCATGCCCGCGCCGCCACCACCTAGGGCAGAGAACAGGTAGAGGACGAAGACACCGAGCTTTGCTGCCAGCGAAGTGAAGCCGGAGGCCGCGATCGAACCTGCAGCGATGACAGCAGCTGCCGCGAGCACGGAACCCGCGGCGGCGAGTTCGCTAGCCCACTCGATACCACCTATGAAGTAACGGATGATCACGTAGGGCAGCAGCGAGGTAAAGGTCAGCGCGCTCAGTCCCCAGAGCGTCAGGAATTTTCCTAGAACGACCTGCCAGCGGTTGAGCTCGGTGAGCAGGAGCAGCTCGTGGTTTCCCTCCTCGATCTCCTGTGGCATCAGAAAAAATCCTGCCAGCGGCATGAGTACACCGCAGACTGTCATGGCAACCCACCAGAACGGGCCGACTTTGTCGGGATCCCATGCCAGCACGGCGGGTATGCCGGAACCCGAGGCGATGTTGAGCTGGAACTCCGCGTAGATCGCGATGGTAGCGAAGATATGGATGCAGATGAACGGAAAGACGAAACTCGTGCGACGGAGGCTCTGCCGAAGCTCCTTCACGGTCATAGGACCGAAGCGCTCCGGGAGATCGTGTTGCTCGCTGATCGCCACAGGAAAATTCAAGGAAGTATGTCGCCGTAAATACCCGGGTCGCTGCCGGGGATCTCGATTGCTCCACAGTTTTTTTCGTAAAACTCGCGCGGCCCCACTCCGCCGATCACGCCGTAGGCGTAGCCAATCTCGCGGAGCGATTCGAGAGCTTTGAAAAGCAGCGCCTTGCCGAGTCCGGTGCCGCGCGCGGACTCGATTACGCCCGTGGGGCCGAAGAATCCCCGCTGGGTGGTTTCATAGCAGGAAAATCCGAGCACGGCCTTATCTTTTGTGGCGATCCAGCAGGAAACCGGCTGGCGAGTCATCGCCACCTCGATCTCGCTGGCCCATTTTTCTGAGAAATTCACCCGCGCGAAATCCGCCATCGTGTGCTTCTCAAAAGCGCGGGCGCGGCGGAGTGTGATACCCTGCCCGGCCACTGCCTTGTAAAGCTCCGAGCTGTCCGGCAAATCATACAGCCGCACTAACATGTCGATCATGCGACGATCCAACGCCGGATCGCCCAGTTGGTGAAGCACCGATTTTAACTTTTCTCTGCTTGCCAGCCGCTGCCTCCCCGGTAGGTTTTCCAGCCATGAGATTCATCGTTATATTTGCCCTGCTCGCTCCGCTCGCCCAAGCCGAAGAGAAATGGTATGAGAAAATGCAAATCGGGCCGGCATGGATGAGCACCTTCGGCGACTATTTCCAAGGTCAGAAGCGTGTCGGCGCGATCAAGGGGATTTCGCTAGATCTCGGTGACAATACTCGGGCGCTCTTTGATACGGAGACATTACGACTTGTGACCGTGTATCGTGGTGACCTCAAGTGGGGCGGAACGCCTTGGACGAGCGAGCACGGACCGCTGGTCACCCTCGGGAGTAAGGACGGCTCGCCGCTGCTCTCCACCGCCACCGGATATGGCTGGGCGGACGCGGACGGATCTTTCGAAGACAAGCGCGCGATCAAGGGCTTCGGCGACATGACGCATGGGAAATTCACGGGTCATTACCGGCATGGCAAGACGATCACGCTCGAATATGGGGTCAACGGCACGGAGGTTCTTGAAACGCTCGCCCAAAAAGAGGGCTCGGTCACGCGGTCGTTCCGCTTTGGACCTCGTAAGGAAGATCTGACCTTCGTCCTCGCGGATGAGAAGGGCTCCATTTCTGAAAGCGGAATCCAGTATGCCGCTCAGGGCGTGGAAGTCATTGCGGAAGGAAGCAGGCTGCTTGCGAAAGTGCCGAAGGGAGAGGGCGAACTCCTCGCAAGCATCGCATTTGCACGCGGCAGTAAACCTGTATTGGCGGAAAAGCCCGATTTCAAAGCCCTCACTTCCGGCGGGCCGGGGATCTGGACGGAGACCATCACCACGGCCGGCGAGATTTCCGGTGATACGAAAAAGCCTTACGCCACCGATGCGATCACACTCCCCGTCAATAACCCCTGGGGTGCGAACATCCGTTTCGGCGGTTTCGATTTCATCGATGCGAACTCCGCTGCGGTTTCCTCGTGGAATGGCGATGT
>CAMBTF010000285.1 GCA_945870545.1 Akkermansia muciniphila | reverse complement strand
TTTCATTTATCTGCTCGGGTTGTGAAAGGGATTACAAATCCCTTCTCCATAGCTCGAAGACGCCTGCTGGCATGGAAATGTAGTTTCTCGTCCATTTCAAATTACTCGGGTGTCGCATTTTAACATTTAGCTCCTGTTTGATCGGTCATGATCGGGTTAGCAGTCCCAGCAAATCCCGCAGCGCGGTTTTGACTGAGGTCATTTGGGGAAGTTCGACAGGACGGAGTGCCGAGTAGGTCTTTCATGGTTCAGAATCCACCGAGTTCGCGCGCCCTTGCCTCGCGTTGAGTTTTTAGGAAATCGCCGGTATCCCAGATTCCCGACGGAACCTCGCTAGAACATACCAGCAGTCCCTCGGAGAATTCCACTTTCGTATCGCCGGCGAGCCAATCGAGCCGGGCGTCGAGCTTTGATTTCCTTTCCGGGGACGGATCGGGGTAGAGGATGGGATACCATGCGCTCATCACGGCGGCGCGGGCGATGAGGCAATGGTGGAGAGCGCGGAGATCGATGCGCCCGCCGGAGTCGCGGTAGGCGGTGAGGATGGCATCGGCGGTTCGGTGGTCGTTTTCGAGAATCCGGGCGTTCCAGATGATGGAGGCGAGATCAGCCTTGCAGGTCGGTGTAGGCGCTTTCGCCGTGGTCGGTCTGGTCGAGGCCGTTTTCCTCGCTGCGCTCATCGACACGAAGTCCGACGGTGACCTTGGCGATGCCAAAGGCGATGGCGGCGGCGACTCCGCTCCACACGATGGTGATCAGGACGGAAACGGTTTGTCCCCAGACCTGTGCGCCCATGCTGATGGTGTCGTTGTAAGCACCCGCGCCGCCGAGGCTCTCGAAGCAGAACACGCCGGTGAGGATGGCTCCCACGATGCCACCGATGCCGTGCACGCCGAAGACGTCGAGCGAGTCGTCGTAGCCGAACTTGCGTTTCATCTTGATGGCGAAGACATAGCAGAGGAGGGCGGAAACCGCGCCGATGCAGAGCGCGCCGGGAATGCCGGCGGTGCCGGAGGCAGGGGTGATCGCGACCAGGCCCGCCACCGCACCCGTGGCGGCTCCCACCGCTGTGACGACTCCGGTGAGCATTTTTTCAATGATCATCCACACCACAACCGCGGTGGCACAGGCGACCTGGGTGACCAGCATCGCCATGCCTGCCGTGCCATTTGCGGCGCACGCGGAGCCGGCGTTGAAACCGAACCAGCCGACCCACAGCAGCGACGCGCCGATGATGACCAGCGGCACGTTGTGCGGGGTGAGTTGCACTTTGCCGTAGCCCTTGCGTGGGCCGACCATGAGGCAGCCGACGAGGCCTGCCATCGCCGCATTGATGTGGACGACCGTGCCGCCCGCGAAATCAAGGACATGGAACTTGTGGAAGAAGCCTTCGTTGATGTTCCAGGCCATGTGCCAGATCGGCAGGTAGGAAATGGTGAACCAGATGATGCTGAATACCATCACGGCGGAGAATTTGATGCGTTCCGCGAAGGCGCCGATAATGAGCGCAGGGGTGATGATCGCGAAGGTCATCTGGAAAAACACGAAAATCGTCTCCGGGTAGCCGCCCGCATCGCTGTCCGCCGTGACGCCTTTGAGGAAAAGCTTTGAAGCGCCGCCGATGAACGGGTTGTTGTCCGTGGTGGCGAAAGAGTAGCCGTAGATGACCCACAGCAGGCTCATCACACCGGCCATCGCGAGGCACTGGACGAGGATGGACAGCGTGTTTTTCGTGCGGACGAGGCCGCCGTAGAACAGCGCGAGGCCGGGCAAAGTCATCAGCAGCACCAGCACGGTGGAGATGAACATGAAGGCGGTGGTGCCGGTATCAAAGCCGGGAGGTGCCTCCTCCTGGGCGAAAATGGGCAGTGTGGTGGCGGCGAGGACAGCGGCGACGGCGATCCAGCGTTTCAGCGGGGATGTGTGGTTCATAGTTGGTGGGAATTCTGGCATGAGCGCGGCTCATGTTGCCCGCATTAAAGCATGAATCGTACCGTTGTTATATCAAATTTCGGCTTTTGGATCGTTTTTCCAGAATTCGGCTTTGCCCAGAGTCATTCGGCGGAAATCGCCACCGGCGATGGGGAAGTCCGGCGTTTTGCGGAGTTGGTTAGGGGATGTCTGCGGGAGCTTCCGGATCGGATTAGAGCCTATTTGGCGGCATCCACGATTTGCGGATCACCGGGACGTTGGAAAGCTTGGAAATCCCGGTAGTTCAGGGTGTGGAACTCCACCGCACCGGCTTTCCTTGCAGCGAACAGATGCAGATAATCATAGATTGCCCCTCCCCGTATGCCTCGCGATTCCGATTCGCCGTAAGCTTTCAGCAGATCGGTGGTTGTCAGGGAAATGATTTGAAGCAACGGCACGATTTGGATTTTCAAAACCCCAGCCGCTTGGCTTGCAGGAACCCTGAATCCCATTTTTCCGCCTGTAAGGCAGCTGAATGTTTCCGACAGGATGTGTGAGAAAGAGATGCAGCCCCCTGCGTTGACAAGATCACGGCACGGCCCGTGATGCGCTCCTTCCTTGTTAAGGGCATCCACCAGGATCGAAGAATCAATTGCGATCTTCATTTCGAGTCCTTGCGGTAATCGGGGGTTGATCGTTCGTCACGTGAATCCCTATCCGTCTTGATGATGTCCACAACCTGCCGGGCGCTGAGCTTTCGTCCACCGCTGAAAACGGGAAACCCTTTTTCCATGATCATGGGAACTTCGTCGGATTCCGGTGAAGCCTCGATTTTTCCGCCCTGCACCTCAAGACGCAGACGGCTGCCCTCTTGTAGGCCAAGGCTACTCCTGATGGCTTTGGGAACCACCAAGCGACCAGATTTGCCAAGTGTTATGGTAATGCTCATGGCATTAATAATGCCATTTCATCCGCCACCCGGCAAACCCTATTTCTCTTCCCCATCCGCGATGGCCTGCAGTTCTTCCCAGCGGGCGTAGAGGGCGGCGGTGGCGGCGCGGGCGGCTTCGAGTTTCCTCATTTCAGCGGGGAGTTGTTCGTAGTTGCTGACTTGGAACTCGGGGTCGTTCATGCGCGTTTCGATGGTCGCGACCTCGTCCTCGGCGGCGAAGATGCGGTCTTCGATGGTATCGAGTTCGGCGCGCTCCTTTTGGGAAATTTTGCGGGGTTTTTCCGTAGTTTTCGCCTGGGGTTTCAGGGCTTTGTAGGCCTTGGCTTGGTCTTTTAGCACGGATTCGCGCTGCTGGCGTTTTTCCAGGTAGTAGGAATAATTTCCCGGCGTGACATGCAATCCGCCGTCCTCGAAGGCGATGACCTGGTCGCAGATGCGGTCGAGGAAATAGCGGTCGTGGGAAACGA
>CAMBTF010000284.1 GCA_945870545.1 Akkermansia muciniphila | reverse complement strand
GGATCCTCGTAGCCGGGATGGGCGCCGATGGCGACCCGCGCCCGCATGGCGTAATCAACCGCACGCCGGATGCTTTCCTCGTCTCCGGCATGCCCGCCGCAGGCGATGTTGGCCGAGCTGGCCAGTGCCATCAGCGCTTCATCGTGTGCGCCGCCTTCTCCGAGATCCGCGTTGAGGTCGATGGTTTGCATCAGGTGAGTTTCATCATCAGGCCGGCATGGAGAAGGCCGAGGTCGCGCTGCAGTTCGTTCCATGCCTGCCGGGCTTCGTCCAGATCGACTTCGCGGAAACGCACCTTCGTGCCCGGCCACGCGCGGGCGAGTTTGGGCATGTCCGCCGATATGATGTGGCCGATCTGCGGGTAGCCGCCGACGGTCTGGCGCTCGCTCATCAGGACGATGGGCTGGCCGTCCGGGGGGACTTGCACGGATCCGCAGACAACAGGTTGGGAAACCATTTCGCGGGGTTCTTTGAGTTCGAGCTTATCACCCTTGAAACGTGTTCCGGTTCGGTCAGATATCGGACTGATCTCGTAAAAATTTCCTGAGAAAAGGCAGTGGGCTTCCTCGGAGAACCAATCCGTCTGCATCCCCCGGAGATAGCGGAGTTCGATGAACCTGCCATCGGGGTGGGGCCAGGAGACGTGCCATTTTTCGGAAATGAGAGCGGTGCTCGCCGTGCCGATGGGCAGGATGTCTCCAGCGCGCAGGGAGCGTCCGTGATGCCCCCCGAAAACGGCGCGCAGGTCGGTCGCGCGGCTACCGAGCACATCGGGCACTTCTATGCCACCTGCCACCGCGATGTATCCGCGCAGATGGCACATACGCCTGCGGAGATCGATCCGTTCGCCGGCCTTGATGGTATGCGGCTTTCCGGAAGTTTCATCGGCCCAGCCGACCCATGCTGCCCGAGCATTCACATCGAACCGCAGCACCGGGCCGGACATGGTGCATTCGATGACGGCGGCCTCGTCCGGATTGCCGACGAGTCGGTTGGCGATGGACGCCAGAACCGGATCGACGGCTCCACCGGGCGAGACACCGAGGTGCTGGCACCCCCATCTGCCATGATCTTGGATGGAGCTGAGTGCGCCCGGATCGATGATTTGGATGCCGACGGGCAAAGCCGCAGGCTGCGTGGGTGAGGGCTCGGTTTCCTCCACAGTCTCCGCTTCCAAGAAGTGCACCTTGTCTCCCGCTTGCAGCAGTGCGGGAGGCTCGCGGTGGGGATCGAAAAGTTTCAGGTTTGTGCGACCGATCACATGCCATCCGCCCTGTGAAGCGAAAGGGTAGATGCCGGCCTGCCCGCCTGCGACTGCCACCGATCCCGCCGCCACTTTGCGCGGGCTGGAAAGGCGCGGTAGATGGAGTTGGGGGGGGAGCCCGTGGAGGTAGGGAAAACCGGGCGAGAAGCCGATCGCGGCGACCGTGTATTCGGCGTTGCGGTGGAGTTCGACGATTTCCCTCGCGGTGAGCTTTAGGGCATCTGCCAGCGCGGGCAGGTCGGGACCGTCGTACGCTACGGGGATGCAAACAGTGCGGCCCTTGAAAGGCGGCCGGTCATCGGCCTCGTCGAGGTGGAGCGAGGTCAGGTGATCCAGCACCTTCCGGCCGTCGGCGGGATGGAAATGCACCGCGATGGTGTCGAATGAGGAAACGGTATCGATGATCTCGGGGATGGGATGAAGCTCCAGTAACCGGCGCAGGCGGAGAACCAGCTCCAGCTTGCTTTCCGGAGACGTTCCGCCCGCCTTGAACAGCCAGGCCGTGTCTCCGAGCGAGTGCAATCCCATGTGATCAGGATGGCAGAAACGCGGGGAAACTTTAAACTCTAAACTTTAAAGACCCGCGCATAGGATTCATAATCCGCAGCATGAAGTTGGCGCGGCTGGGGGACGGGGCGGAAATTTTCCATACCCTGCAGGGTGAGGGGGTGAGCGTGGGTGCGCCTGCGGTGTTCGTCCGGCTGTCGCTTTGCAACCTGCATTGCGTTTGGTGCGATACGGATCACACGTGGAATTTCGAGGGGACACCGTGGAAGCATGAGAAGGATGGATCGGCGGGTTATGCAAAGCATCGCAAGGAGGACGTAATCGTCACGATGTCTCCCGATGAGGTGGCGGAGATCGTGAGGGGCTTCGGTTGTCGGAGAGTGGTGTTGACGGGGGGAGAGCCGCTTTTGCAGGAGGCGGGGCTGGTGGGATTGATGGAGGCGCTGCGCGGTGAGGGCGGGGAATGGTTTTTCGAGATCGAGACAAACGGAACGATCATGCCGGGGGCAGGTTTTCTCGGGCTGATCGGACAGATGAACGTTTCCCCGAAGCTGGCCAATAGCGGGATGGGCGAGGATTTGCGACTGAAGCCCACGGTGCTTACCGGGCTGGCAGCGACGGGCAAGGCGTGGTTCAAGTTCGTGGTGCGGGACGAGCGGGACATTTCCGAGATCCGGACGCTGCTGGATAGGGCGGAGATTCCGGGAAACCGGGTGATCCTGATGTCCGAGGGGCGGACAGTGGAGGCGTTGGACAAGACGGCTGCCTGGCTGGCGGAGCGATGCCGGGATCTCGGGTTCCGCTTTTCCGACCGCCTCCACGTCAGGCTCTGGGGCGACCGGCGGGGGGTGTGAAACTTTCTACGAAACTTTCGGGTGGATCGGGTGTTTCAGGAGATGTAGAACGATGAAGATGAACGAGCAGGAAGACTGGTGCGACAAAGACGCCACATGGGAGCTGCTTGGAAAAGCCGCGCCTAAGAAAGCGGGCGGGCGCTTCGCGGATGATACCCTGCGCGTCGTGAAAATGCTTCCCGAGGCGGATCCGTGGTGGCCGAGGTCGCTCAATTTTTCGCCGTGGTTCGCTCTGGCCGCCTGCGCTGCGGTAGCCGTTTTCCTCTTCCTCAACGCCATTGAATCTGGCGGGGAAGGTTCTGCCCCCGTCGCGAATGTAAGGGATGAAGCGGAGCAATGGGTCGAGATCGAAGCGGTAGCCGAGGAAGAAATGCTGGCCGCCGCTGCGGATCATTTGGAGCGCTTCAGTGACCAGGAACTGGTCACGCTGATTGGGTTTTAGAGTGCCGGGCAAATGAACCCATCTCAAAGCGGCTTGGGAGGCAGGAGACCGCCGTCCGGTTCGCCTTCCTCAATCTCGGGGAGATCGGGTTCCTCAAAGTTTCCGGGAATGAAAGACCAAAAGGATTTTTTTTGCTCGTAGGCCAAGGCGCGGTCTTTGCCGAGGGGCATTTCCTTGAGATCCTTTTCGCGCACTTCGACCACATTGATTTTAGACGGGCGAAGGTCGGTAAGGGAAAATTTGCTGATGCCTTCGGTGGCCTTCGCTGTGCTGCTTTTTACC
>CAMBTF010000283.1 GCA_945870545.1 Akkermansia muciniphila | reverse complement strand
TCACCGGACTCATCCATAACAAGAAGTCCTCGCGCGAGACCGAGAAGTTCAAGAACTTCGTCCAGCTTATGGACTGGTGTTCGAAAGCCACCCGCATGGGCGTCCGCACCAACGCAGACACCCCGGAACAGGTAAAGAACGCCGTCGCTTTCGGCGCGGAAGGCATCGGCCTCACCCGCACCGAGCACATGTTCTTTGAGGGCGACCGCATCGACGCGATGCGCGAGATGATCCTCGCCACCGACGAGACCGCCCGCCGCAAGGCGCTCAAGAAACTCCTCCCGCACCAGCGCAAGGACTTCTTCGGCATCTTCAAGGCGCTCGAAGGCAAGCCCGCCACGATCCGCCTGCTCGATCCGCCGCTCCACGAGTTCCTGCCGCACAGCAAGGAGCAGCAGATGGATCTCGCCCGCAAGCTGGATGTAAAGGTCGATGACATCATGCACCGCGTGCATGACCTCCACGAGTTTAACCCGATGCTCGGCCACCGCGGCTGCCGCCTCGCCATTTCCTATCCGGAGATCGCCGAGATGCAGGCGCAGGCCATCTTCGAGGCCGCCGCCATGTGCGTTCAGAAAGGCATCCCCGTCACCCCCGAGGTGATGGTGCCGCTCGTCGGTTACGCCCGCGAGCTGGAGCTGCAAGTGGAAATCATCCACCGCGTCGCCGCCGAAGTGAAAGCCGCCAAGGGAGTCAAGTTCGACTACCTCGTCGGCACCATGATCGAGGTTCCCCGCGGTTGCGTCACGGCCGATGAGATCGCGAAGCACGCCCAGTTCTTCTCCTTCGGCACGAACGACCTCACCCAGACCGCGCTCGGCGTCAGCCGTGACGACATGGGTTCGTTCCTCAACAGCTACCAGGAAAACGACATCTATCCGAAGAACCCCTTCGCCTCGCTCGACACCACTGGTGTCGGCCAGTTGATGGAGATCGCCGTCGCGAAAGGCCGCAGCACCAAGCCCGGCATCAAGCTCGGCATCTGCGGCGAGCACGGCGGTGACCCGGATTCCGTGACCTTCTGCCACAAGCTCGGTCTCGCCTACGTTTCCTGCTCGCCCTACCGCGTGCCCGTCGCCCGCCTCGCCGCCGCCCAGGCCGCGATCCTCGACGGTTCCTCGCCGAAACCCGCTGCGAAGAAAGCCGCGAAGAAAAAAGCGAAGAAGGTCAAGAAGGGCTGATCTGAATCGGGCGCTCAGACGCCTTAGATAAACATCACAAGCCGCCCCCCGCCCATGTGCGAGGGGCGGCTTTTTGCGTGAGAATCTGCGGAACCCTTGTAGACCGTTTGGCAAACGGTCTAACAAATTCCGTAAATCCGGTGACAGCTGCAAACCAATGGAATGAGGAATCCGTGCCACGCTTCGATACGCACGATCCACCCGTTCCGCCGCTGTCGCCACTGCGCCACAGTCACAGCTCTGCATGGGAGGCATCTCAGCGGGCACGTGCAAAAAAATCCCCATCCAACTTTTCCGACTTGGAAACAGCTCCGCGGCGGAAAAATCCGCGCGTGCCAGGAGTTCCTCCCTCCCTTTTCACCGGGTGGCATGAAATGCGCTTATCCATCGTGTATCAATCATTTGGACAACGGATTAATCACGCGGGATCAACAGGGGCGGCGATCACAGGAAGTCACTTCTGTGGTGGCGAGATTTTAAGATATCACCATGACGACGCTCGAAAACATACCCTCATACCTTGATCAGACGCCGGACGTCGCCGCGCGTTTCCAGCGGCTGGTGGAGAGGCCGGTGGCGCTTGAGGTGAAAGGACTGACGAAACGTTTCGAATCGTCGCGCGGCGCGATCACCGCGTTGGATAACCTCTCCTTCAATGTCCACAAGCGCGAGTTCACCTGCGTGATCGGCCCCTCGGGCTGCGGGAAATCCACCCTCGTCCGCATTCTCGCCGGGCTCGAAACCGCCACCTCCGGTGAGGTACTGGTGGACGGAAAAGCCGTCTCCGGCCCATCACCCAACCGCGGGATGGTATTCCAGGGCTACACCCTCTTCCCGTGGCTTTCCGTGAAGGAAAACGTGATGTTCGGTCCGCGAGTAACAGGCACCTCATCGGTGACGGCGGAGCGCGAGGCGCGGCAATGGATCGATCTCGTGGGCCTCGGAAAATTTGAGAACGCCTATCCTCACCAGCTTTCCGGCGGAATGAAACAGCGCGTCGCCATCGCCCGCGCCCTCGCCAACCAGCCGCGTGTGCTGTTCATGGACGAGCCCTTCGGCGCGCTCGACGCGCAGACGCGCTGCGAGATGCAGAACTACCTGTTAGATATCTGGAAAAACGTGGATATCACCATCGTCTTCATCACGCACGATCTCGATGAGGCCGTGTTCCTTTCCGACCGCATCCTCGTGCTAGATGCCAACCCGGGTCGCTTCCGCGAAATGGTACAGGTGCCAGTCCCCCGGCCGCGCCACAACGACCAACTTTTCGAACCCACCTTCGGCGCGACGCGCAAACACATCGAGAACCTCATCCACCCGCCCGGCCGCGAACAGAAGGAAGCCCCCGTGCTCCGCATCGCAAAGCCGGATCCCGATGTGATCTGAAAACCGTAAATAAAGAAATTTTAATCACAACCGAGCGAAGCGAGATAGACAGACACTTTACTCCTCAATTTTCTGTCAAATGGACACGGATAAACACGGATGATCAAGAAATTATATCAATCTATTTGATGACCCAAGCGGAGCGAAAGCGAGCCTCCCATCCCTCTTCCCATTAACGTCCATCTGCGGTTCATTACTCTTTTTCCCGATCATACTTTTTCCAAATAACTTATGAAACCAACCAAACAACAGACAGCGAAAGCCAAGACGGAGGAACCGCCGCTGCCGCCGGAAGAGTGGGGTGGAATGGAAAGGCCGCGCTATGATTGAGGGCGGATGCCTTTGCGGCGCGGTCAGATACGCGCTTTCGAAGCCCGCCCTGCGGACATGCCTCTGCCATTGCGAGGATTGCAGGAAAGCCAGCGGCGCGCATGCGGTGGCATGGACATTTTTCCACACCGGCGCGCTTGAATGGACGAAAGGGATCCCGAAAATGATCCGTTTCGCGGAGCGCGAGAGATCGTTCTGCGGCGATTGCGGGACGCCGCTGATGTTCTTCGATCCGGCGATTCCGCATCTCTTCGAGGTGAGCACATGCAGCCTTGATGAACCCGACCGCTTCCCTCCGGAAGACCAATGCTGGCTCGTGGATGCGCTCGGATGGAGCGGTGCAGTTCATGCGCTTCCGCGTTACGACGAAACCTCGCCGCTCCCGGAGTAAGTGCTTATTTCGGGGCGTCAGTCATTCCCTTTTCGAGGAGATCACGGTGCCTCTCCAGCCC
>CAMBTF010000282.1 GCA_945870545.1 Akkermansia muciniphila | reverse complement strand
ATCGCGTAAAAAACCGCCCCGGCGAAAACCGCGAACAACCCCATGAAGCTGCCCCTGTCGTTCGCCGCCGCCTCGCGGAGATCCTTGAAGCGATAGATAATCAGGCCGAGGATCACAAAGGGGAACAGCAGCCCGTGCTCGTAATCCGTCTCGCCGTTCCATGCCCCGTTGAGCCACGCAAAAACCGACATGGAGCGATCCGTGGCAAAACGCGGCACAAACCCGAAAAACCAGATGATAACCGCCAGCGAAACGACCCCGGCGATGATGACCATCGGGTTGACAGGCCTGAACCGGCTGGATGCCGGGCCGGCCGCTTGGGTCGGAGTGCTTTCGTTCAAAGGTCTTAAGAGTCTAAAATGAAGTCAATGTGCGCAAAGTATTGCCGACGGGGCCCGGTCTGTCAACAATCCCCCGCCCATGAAAATCATCAGCGGAACAGCCCATCGCGAGCTTGCCGGAAAAATCGCGGAATACATCGACCAGCCCTTGGCCGACGTAGAGGTGGATGCCTTTCCCGACGGGGAGACTGCCGTGAAAATCAACGAGAACGTCCGCGGCGAAGACGTGTTCATTATCCAGCCCTCCTGCCCGCCCACGAACCACAACATCATGGAGCTGCTCATCCTAGTGGACGCCGCCCGCCGAGCCAGCGCCGAGCGCATCACCGCCGTCATGCCCTTTTTCGGATACGCCCGCCAGGATCGGAAAGACCAGCCTCGCGTGCCCATCACCGCCAAGCTCGTCGCGAACCTGCTCACCTCCGCCGGCGTGAACCGTGTCCTCACCATGGATCTCCACGCCCCGCAGATTCAGGGCTTTTTCGATATCCCCGTCGATCATCTCTACGCCAAGCCCGTTCTCATCAACTACCTCCGTGAGCGCCACCCCGATACCTCAAACCTCACCGTTGTTTCCCCGGACGTCGGCGGCGTGAAAATGGCTCGCGCCTACGCAGATGCCCTCGGCGCGGAGCTCGCCATCGTCGCGAAACACCGCATCTCCTCAACCCGCGTCGAGGCCATGAACGTCATCGGCGAGGTCGAAGGCCGCGATGTCCTCTTGGTCGATGACATGACGGAAACCGCGGGCACCCTCACCGCCGCCGCCGAAATCCTACACAAGCACGGCGCGAAACGCATCTACGCCGGCGTCTCACACGCCATCATCAGCGAGCTCGCGCTCACCCGCCTCGCGGACTCCGCCATCGAGGAGGTCATCACCACCGATTCCGTGCCACAGGCTCACGGCTCGAAAATCCACGCCGTTTCCATCGCCCCCCTCCTCGGCGAGGCCATCCGCCGCATCAACGGCGGCCAATCCGTCACCTCACTCTTCAATGTTTAAAAGGGAGATTAGGGATTGGATTATTCGATATGGGGGTTGGAAATCCGAACTCACTTTTTGAAGGAGCGCTGCAACACGCTTTCCCCACCATTGCTCTTCCTTGAGGTTTAAAGTTTCAAATTTAAAGTTTCAAAAAAGCGCGGCAACCCTCACCGGTTCCCGCGCTTTTTCATTTTCCCCCACACCCGGTCTGCAACATGCTTCCCCCGACAAGTCTCTTCCTCGGGAAGCCGGGCAAAAGAAGAAAATATGAACCGCAACCGAGCACAGCGAGATGGACGAACACTTTCAAAACCAACCCCGAGTCAAATGGACACAGATGAACGTGAATGGAGAAGAAGGGATTAACGGCCGGGTATCTTGGAGTAGTTTTTTCCACCATTCTTTTCTTCCATCTGCGTGAATCTGCGTCCATCTGCGGTTGGAAATCTTCCCCATGCACGCGCTCTTCCCTTAAAGTTTAAAATTTAAAGTTTCATGCCATCCACCCGCGACCAACTCCGCATCGAAGGCTTCGGCCTCATCGACGAACGCCTCACCTACCTCCTCGGCTGCCTGCGCGACGCCCTCGCCAGCGCCGGGGAAACGCAGCTCCTCCCCTTCATGCCATGGTCGGGAAAGGAACCCGCCGCCGGTGAAATCCCGCCCGACGACCTCCCCAAGCTCTACTCGATCGGCTTCCAGCTCCTCAACATGATCGAGGAGCGCGTCGCCGCCGAGATCCGCCGCGAGCGGGAAAAAGCCCTCGGCGCGGACTCCATCCGCGGGCTCTGGCCCCAAGCATTGCGCGACCTCAAGGCGATGGATCTCAAGCCCGAGCAAATCCTCGCCGTCCTCCGCGACGTTCATGTCGAGCCCGTCCTCACCGCCCACCCCACCGAGGCGAAACGCGAATCCGTCCGCGCCCGCCAGCGCTCCCTCTACGACGAGCTAGTCCGCAATGAATACCCGAAATACACCGACCGCGAGAAACGCCGCATCCGCGAGCGCGTCGTTTCCACCTTGGAAACATTGTGGCTCACCGCCGAGATCCACCTCGTCCGCCCGGACATCAGCTCGGAGCTACGCAACGCGATCCATTACCTCCGCGATCTCTTCCCCACCGCCATCAACCGCCTCGATCTCCACTTCACCGAGGCATGGCGCGACGCCGGGCTGCCACTCGATCTCCTCCGCTCCGCCGGGAACATCCCGCGCCTCACCTTCGGCTCATGGATCGGCGGCGACCGCGACGGCCACCCGCTCGTCACCCCCGCCGTTACCGAGCACAGCCTCGGCGAGCTGCGCCGCGCCGCCCTGCAGCTTTTGGAAAGGGAACTCCGCCACCTCGCCGCGCAGCTCACCGTTTCCCGCCAGCTCACCGATGTCCCGGAGGAACTCCAGGATCGCATCGACGAGCTAAGCTTCGTGATCTCGAGCCAGACGGATGTGAAAGACATCCTCGACCATCAGACCGAGGAACCCTGGCGCCAGCTCGCCAATCTCATGGCGACTCTCCTTTCCGAACAGATTGGCGGGAAAGACGGCTACGCTAGCCCCGCCCACCTCACCGCGGATCTCGACCTCATCTCGCGCACCCTTTCCGCCGCCGGTTGCCGCCTGTTAGAGGAACAAGCGATCCGCCCCGTGCGCCACAAAATCGAGATGTTCGGCTTCCACCTCGCCACCCTCGACGTCCGCCAGAATTCCGAGTTCCACGACCTCGCCATCGCCGAAATCCTCACCGCCGCAGGCATCGCAGATGGGGAAAATTTCCCGAAATGGTCCGAGGAAAAACGCCTCGCCTTCCTCAACGCCGAGCTGCTTTCCTCCCGCCCCTTCCTCCACGATGGCGCGCGCATTGGCTCGCACGCCGACAACGTCCTCGACACCTACCGAGTCCTTGTCCGCCATTGGAAACGTTCCGGCACCGCCGGCCTCGGCTCGCTCATCGTCTCGATGACCCGCCAGCTTTCCGATCTCCTCGCCGTCTATCTCCTCGCCCGCGAGGCCGGCCTTATGACCCACACAAC
>CAMBTF010000281.1 GCA_945870545.1 Akkermansia muciniphila | reverse complement strand
TGGACTTCGCCGTTGGCGACCGTCACGCCCTCGATGAAAAAGTTCGGCATGTCGCCGAGCGCGACCGGGATCTCGACGGTCTGCGACTTGCCCTCGATGCGGATGATTTTCGTCTCCGCCAGTTTTCCCTGTGAGGGTCGGATGAAAAGCCAGACTCGCGAGTCCGCCTTGTCCACGTTGACCAGCAGTTTCACGGTGTCGCCGGGGCGGTATTCCTTCTTGTCGGGGATGAGTTCAAGGGCGTTGTAGCGGAAATCACCTTCGGCCTTCGCGCCGCGCACGGAGAACACCGTCGCGCCCTCCTGTTTGCGGCCTTTCTTGTCCGTGAAAACGACGGCCACGCGATATTGCCCGGCCTTCGACGCGGTGAACGTCCAGTTCCCTCCCTCGGGCGTCCATTTCCCGATCTCCATTTCCTCGATCTCACCCTTCGCGTTGAGTCCCGAAGAATAAAGGATCGCTGTAGCCGTGCCCTCGACCTCTTTCCCGTCCAGCGTGCGGGCGGCGAAGGTGCCGGTGACCTTGTCGCCGACGTTCGCATAGCCGCGGTCGAGCCAAACGGTCACGCCGAACGGCTCGCGGGCGGCGAGCACGGAGCCGTTGCCGACGATGGTGCGGCGCGAGGCATCTACTACCTCCGCAGTAATTGAGTAGCGGTGATCCTGGTCGCCGTGGACGAGCTTCGCGATGGAGCTATCGATCTTCACCTTCACCTTGCCGTCCGCGCCGATGGCGGCCGTTTGCTCAAGCACCAGCTCGGGCGCGCCCATGCGATTCTGCTGCCACCACGGCGGCGCGGGGCGGATGCAGCCCCACCTCGCCCAGCCGGGATACCAATCGCACACCGGATACGCCCACCAATAGCCCGGCCCGTAAAGCCAATCCCACGGCCCGGCGGGGAACCAGCGGTCATTGAAAAAGTTCCGCTCCACCTTGATTTTCACGGTGGCCTCCGTGACCGGCGCGCCATGGTAGTAGTTCGCGGAAACAGTGGCCTCGAAAGTCTCGCCGAGCGCCACGGGTTCAGCGGGGGCATCCACCTTCACCTCGTATTCCGGCTTCTTGTATTCCTCGACGCGGAACTTGAGATACGTGTGCGTGCGATACGTGTGCGGGATACCACCGCCGGTGACCTTGACGTTGTAGTACCCCAGTGCGGCCTCTTCCTTGAGATCGAAATTGAATTCGATGCCCCCAAATGCATCCGCACCGAGACCTTTTTTCTCAACGACCAGCTCGTTGCGCCCATCGCGGATCTCGATGTCCGCCGTTTTTCCCGCGTAGGTGGAAACCTCGCCGAGATCATAGCGCGCCTCGCCCGCCCAGAGTTTCACGTGAACTTTCTGGCCGGGGCGGTAAACCGGCCTGTCGGTGATGCCGATGGTTTTCTGCGCAAGGTAGTCGGTGCTGTCACCGTTGTCGCCCCATTGGAAACGGTTGCTAGAAAGGAAGGCGCGGCGTTCCCCGGCGCGGGCGATCACATGCCATTGGAACTCATTGCCATCCTCTGGCTCCTCATCGAGGACGAGCTTGCCGTCGGCGTCCGTGCTCCTTTTAAAATTTCGCGTGACCACGTTGAAGCGGCGCTTGCCCTGCGCCTTTTCCAGATAATCCATGCGAAAACCGAAGAACTCCAACTCGCCCGCCACGGGGCTGCCGTCCGCCGCATCGACGAGGTAAAACACCTCGTTGCCCGCCTCGGAACGTTTCAGTAAAACGAGATCGCGCACCCAGACCACGACCCATGAGGTGTTGCCGCCCTCCAGCTTCGATTCGAGCAGGTAGCAACCCGGCGCGAGCTTGCCGAGGTCGAGGTTGGTTTGCGTGTCGCGGTGGGATTCGTCGGGCTTTAGTTCCTGTTTCCATGAGCGGATTTCCTCACCCACATAACGACCGCGCTCCTTGCCGATCAGGCGGTTGCCGAGGTATTCGAACTGGATTTTCTCGTGATCGACCTCAACGGGATTCCCTTTCAGGTATTCGATGATATCCGCCATCACCAGTTCGTCCTTCACGCCGGAGAGTTTGAGGGAAACCTCCTTCGCGTTGCGGAACGTGTAAGGCACCGCGACCGGATTGGCGGCGTGATAGGTCGGTGTGGTGCCGAAGCGGCTCCAGTTGCCGAGGATTTGTTCGAGCCGTTTCTCGCGCTGCCCTTGGTAGCCTTTCCCGTGAAGGCCGATGACCTCTTTCAGGGTTTCGGCGGCCCGCACGTGTTGCTGGCGGTTCAGGAAAACCTGCACCAACTGATCCCCCGCCTGCGCCGAAGGAAATTCTTTCCCCATCCGCATCACCGTCCTGAGACCGGGGATGAACTGGTGGTCTTCGCGGAGGGTGAAACGTTTCACACCGTTGGCCAAACGGGCGATCGTTTCCGTCTCCTTCAGCGTGGAGGCCTGCAGGATGCCGTCGCGCTCCTTCACCTCGGGCTGGCCCCACCAACCGAAGGAAGCGAGCGTGCCGACATCGTAATGCGCTTGGCAAAACTGGAACCATTGCAGCCCCTCGGCGGCGGCTTGCTGCGGATCGATGCGGACGATCTCCTCCATCGTCCAACGCCACCTCTCGCCATCGGAGGCGGCCGTTTCCCATGATTCTGGGACATCGATCCATGAAGGATTCCCCTCCGCATCGACCGGCGCGCCCTCGCTGGTGATCGTGTCGATTTGCTCGGTGTAATCGGGCACCTCCTTCACATCCGTCAGGAGACGCAGCTGCCAGACATTTCCCGATCCCGTGCGCGACATCGTGAGGGCGCTGCCGATCTGGCGGAGAATCTCCACTTCCTTCGCCCCGCCTTTCTCCACGGTAAGGTGGGCTTGTAGGAAACATTGCAGCGCCCGGAGCCGATCCTGCTCTTGCACCTGGATGTAATCGCCGGACCCATTCCTCCCGCGCTGGAATCCGCCGTCGAGGATCTGCCCGTAGCTGCCGTGGGTGCTGAGAAACGCCGATCCCGCCGCCCACATGAAATCCGGGTTGTCCTTTTTGCTCTCCGTGAACTCCGCCAGCAACCCATCAAAATTCTGCGGTTCAATGAGCTGCCGCTGCGACTGCAAGGCTTGTTGCAGATCGTATCCCGAATCCGCGTCATCCACTTCGCGGAGGATCTTCACCCGCAGCTCGTAGGCCTCGCGCCAGTTGCCTTGTTTCTCAAATTCCGCGGCGTGCTTTCTCATGGCAGGAGCATCAACGGCCATCGCCATACCGCAGGTCATCATCAGGAAAATCAGGGATTTCATGTTCATACCCTATCCGACACCCGGCGCGGCGGAAACTTAGAATTTTTCTCAGAAAAATTTCAAAGCCGCCCTTCGAGGAAAGGCACCAGCTCGTCCACGCCGAAATCAGCGAGCACTTC
>CAMBTF010000280.1 GCA_945870545.1 Akkermansia muciniphila | reverse complement strand
ATCCGCGCGGCGGAAAACGGCAAGCACGTCACCGCACTCGTCGAGCTCAAGGCCCGCTTCGATGAGGCGCGCAACCTGAACCGCGCCGACGAGCTCCAGCGCGCCGGCGCCCAGATCGTCTATGGCGTGAAAAACCTCAAGACTCACGCCAAGATCTGCCTCGTCCTCCGCCGCGAGTCTGGCCGCATCCGCCGCTACGTCCACCTCGGCACCGGCAACTACAACGAGACCACCTCCCGCCTCTACACCGATCTCTCCTACCTCACCTGCAAGTCCGAGTACGGAAACGACGCCTCCCTCCTTTTCAACGCCGTCACCGGCCGCTCGAAGCTCCTCCGCTTCCAGCGCCTCATCCCCGCACCCTCCGCGATGAAACCTCGCCTGCTCGATCTCATCGCCGGCGAGGCGGAGCGCGCGAAACAAGGACTGCCCGCCCGCATCATCGCGAAAACTAATTCGCTCCAAGATCCCGACATCATCGCCGCCCTCTACGCTGCCTCACAGGCCGGCGTCGAGATCAAGCTCAACGTCCGCGGCATCTGCTGCCTCATCCCCGGGGAGAAATTCTCGAAAAATATTGAGGTCATTTCCGTCATCGACCGCTACCTCGAGCACGCCCGCCTCTTCTATTTCCACCAGGGCGGCGACCCCTTGGTCTTCATCGCCTCCGCCGACTGGATGACGAGAAATCTCGAAAAACGCGTCGAGCTGATGATCCCCATCGAGGAAAAAACCATCAAGCGCCGCCTCATTAAAATTCTCGAAACCTATTTCAACGACAACCGCAATGCCTGGCGCATCCTCCGCGATGGCAGCTCCACCCCAGTCGTTCCCGCCAAAGGCGAAAAGCCCTTCCGCGCCCAGGAATACTTCTACCAGCAATCCCGCCGCGCCGCCAAAGCCCGCGAGCACGAACGCTCCATGACCTTCGAACCCCACGTCCCGCAGGAGTGACCGTAAGGAGAAGGGGTTTGCAACCCCTTGCCCCCAACCCTAGCCATTTCCCCATCCTCCGCAAAGGGGTCGCAAACCCCTTCTCCTTATTTCCGAGGCCTCCCACCCCCTCTCCTTCCTCCATGAGGAGTTCAACGATCCCAATACCCACGACAGCATCTATCTCCATCGAATCGGAAAAAGTTTCGATGGCTACGCGCCGGTCGTAGCCTACATTCCGCAGCGGAAAATCCTGGTATTCGGTTATGCCGATGGCATTGGCGGTTGAGACCTGAAATATGTAATTTGCATCCCGGCAACACCGTAACTAGAACTAGTCCCATGGAACGCATCATGGGGGTGACAACGCCCCGCGCCGGTGCTTTCTTGGTTCGTCCGCAAATCCCCACCGATTTCACACAGCCATGTCCCGCTCTCCCGCACCCTTCCGTATTTTCGCCGCATTGTGCCTTGCCGCCCTGATCGGAGCCTTGGCGTGGCTCGCCTTTCGTGATCCAGCCCCCTCTCTCACTCTCTCCCAAGCTCCCGCTGCGGCGGCATCACCCGCTCCTACCGCCACTCCGGAAACCGTCAGCTTCAACGCCCACATCCGCCCCATCCTCTCGGACAAGTGCTTTTCCTGCCACGGCTTCGACTCGACAACCCGTGAGGAAAACCTCCGCCTCGACACCGCAGAGGGCGCTTACGCCGCGCTCGAGAGCGATGCCAAGAAACACGCCATCGTACCGGGCAAAACGGCGGAGAGCGTCGCCTGGCAGCGCATCCACGACATAGAGGATCCCATGCCACCGGAGGATTTCCACAAACCTCTCTCCGAGGAGGAAAAAAGCCTTATCACACGCTGGATCGAGCAGGGTGCCAAATACCAAGAGCACTGGGCCTTCGCTGCCATCGCAAAACCCGCCATACCCGAATCGGACACGAAAAACCCCATCGACGCCTTCGTGAGAGATAACCTCAAGACCCACGGCCTCAAACCCTCCCCGCCCGCCGACAAGGCCACGTTGCTCCGCCGCCTGTCACTCGACCTCACCGGCCTGCCACCGACACCCGAGGAACTCCAGGCCTTCCTTTCCGACGAATCCGCCGACGCCTACGTAAAACAGGTGGATCGCCTGCTCGCCTCCCCACGCTACGGCGAGCGCATGGCCGTCACCTGGCTCGACGCCATCCGCTACGCCGATTCCGTCGGCTACCACGGTGACCAGAACGCACGCATCTTCCCGTTCCGCGATTACGTGATCGATTCCTTCAACTCGAATAAGCCCTTCGACCAGTTCACCCGCGAACAGCTCGCCGGCGACCTCATGCCGAACGCGACCGAGGAGCAGAAAATCGCCACCGGTTTCCTCCGCCTCAACCTGATGACCCGCGAGGGCGGCGCTCAGGAAAAGGAATACCTCGCGAAATACGCCGGTGACCGCGTCCGCGCCATCGGTGGCGCATGGCTCGGACTCACCACCGGCTGCGCCGAGTGCCACGACCACAAGTTCGACCCTTTTACCGCCAAGGATTTCTACTCGCTGGCCGCCTTCTTCAACGACGTCCGCCAGTGGGGCGTCTATACGAATTATGGCTACACCCCGAACAAGGATCTGCCCGGCTTCAACAACGATTCCCCGTTCCCCCCCGAACTCTTCGCCAAAAACCGCGCTGTCCAGCAGCGCTTAGAAGCCGCCCGCGAAACCTCCCTCGCCGCCGTGAAAGGCATGCCCTACGATGCCGCTGCGCTGGAGACATGGCGCAAATCCGCCGCCGCCTTCCTCACCGCGAACCGCGATGGCTGGCTCCCGCTGAAAGCCTCCGCCATCACCCGTGGCGGCGGTTTTCAACCGCCCAGCCAATCACAAGACCACACCATCCTCGTAACGGGCGCTCCTACGAAAGATGACACCATCACCGTCACCTACGCGCTGCCCGCCGGAGTTCCCGTGAAAACCCTCCGCCTGGAGGTTCTGCCGGACGCCGCAAACAACAACCGCATCGGCCGCCAACCGAACGGCAAGTTCACCGCCACCCCGACATTCGCGATCAACGCCGAAAAACTAGGTTTCTCGTACCAACAGGCCGACCGCCGCACCCCTGCGCAATATAGCAACGGCTACCAAGCGCCTACCTTGGAGGAAACCTGGCAATCCGCGCCCGCGATTTTTGAGGAGCCGTCCGACGCCGCGAGCCTGCCCCACCATGCCCATTACCACCTGAAACAGTCCGTTTCTCCCGGCAAGGACACCACGCTCACGCTCACCCTCGCGTCCGCCGACATCGGGAAATTCCGCCTCAGCATCAGCCCCTTCGCCGATCCCGTCCCCGGCGAGCAAGCCGCCCTGCGTCCCGCGCTCGCCTCCGCTTTTCACACGAACAAGACCTCCCACCCGGAGATCGAGGCCGCTTTCTTCCTCGCCAACACGCCGGAC
>CAMBTF010000279.1 GCA_945870545.1 Akkermansia muciniphila | reverse complement strand
TAGCATGCCGCGAAAAGCCCGAATGCGCCGAGCAGCTTGCGGTTTTGCTGGGTGCGTTTGACGTGTCCCTTGATGTCCCCGACGAGTGACGCGGCTCTCCGCGTGTCCACCCCTGCCTGCTGATACGTGAGCTTGCCTGCCATTTGTGTGCCCGCGTTCTATGCGGGCGGCGTGGGGGGGTCACGAAGAAAAACACACAAGTGGAATCCCCATGCGATTTAGAGCGTGATTTGAGACCCGAGCTCGACGACGCGGCCCGGCGGGAGCCTGAAGTAGGCGGTGGCGGGGGAGGCGTTGCGGGCCATGACGGCGAACAGAAAAAGCCGGGCGCGGTCGAGGATGCCAGCGTGTTTGCCGAAGCCGTAGGTTTCCCGACCGAGGAAGTAGGTGGCTTTGGCGGGGTTGAACTGGAGGCCATCGGGCAGCGGCTGCCGGAGCGCCTGCGGGACATCCGGGGTGTCGGCAAAGCCGAACTGGAGGGTGACGCGGTGCACTCCTTCGCCAAGATCCTGATGGGTGATGGTTTCCGAGCCGGAGGCGTGGGGATCGTCCGTTGTCGAGACGTGGAGGAGGATGACCTGTTGGTGGAGCACCTGGTTGTGCTTGAGGTTGTGGAGCAGGGCGGTAGGAACTTTCGTATCCTTTCCGCTCATGTAAACGGCGGTGCCGGAGACGCGGTGGATCCTACCTTTGGCGAGTTCTCCGAGCAGGTGGCTGACGGGAAGGGCCCCGGCCATGATGCGCTGGTAAAGGCGTTTCCTGCCCCAGATCCAGATGAGCATCAGCCCCATGATGGCGCCTCCCACAACGAGCGGCAGCCAGCCGCCATGGGCGATTTTCAGGGCGTTGGCGGCGAGAAACGCACCGTCCAGAATGAGGAAAACGGCGGTGACCGCGAACGCCTTCGCGAAAGACCAGTTCCAGCACGCCCGTGCGGCAAAGTAGAACAGGACAGAGGTGATGGTCATCGTCAGCGCGATGGCGATGCCGTAGGCGCCCGCCAGCGCGGAGGAAGTCCGGAAAGTGACGACGAGCAGGATGCAGGCGAAGGCGAGCATCCAGTTCACCATCGGCACATACACCTGCCCGGCGGAGTGCTCCGAGGTGTAGCGGACGAGGAAACGCGGCAGGCAGCCGAGCTGGATCGCTTGGGTGGTGAGGGAAAACGCGCCGGTGATGAGTGCCTGGCTGGCAATGATCGCGGAGGCGGTGGCCAGCAGGGTGAGGGGGAAACGCAAGGTTTCGGGGGCGAGCAGGAAAAAGGGGCTTTTGATCGCCGCAGCATCCGCCGTGAGCAACGCCGCCTGTCCGAGATAATTCAGCACAAGGCACGGAAGCACCAACGTGAACCACCCGATGCGGATCGGTTTGTTGCCGAAGTGACCGAGATCGGCATACAGCGCCTCGCCGCCGGTGACGGCAAGGAATACGGCGGCGAGCAGCGGAAAGGCATGCTTCCACTCGCGGAAAAGGAAAGACACGCCCTCCACGGGGCTGAGACTGAGCAGCACGTGTGGCTGGGAAATCACTTCCTTCAAACCCAGAAACCCGATGGTGGAGAACCAAAGCAAAACGATGGGCCCGAAGAGCACGCCGACCTTGCCGGTGCCAAATCTCTGGATGGCGAACAGCGTCGCGAGAATGCCCACGGCGAGCGGAACGGCATACTTCGCGAGCATGGGCGCGCTCACGGAGAGTCCCTCCACGGCGCTCAGCACGGAGATGGCCGGAGTGAGCATGCCGTCGGCATAAATCAGAGCCGCGCCTGCGAGACCGAAGAGCAGGATATTTTGTGCCTTTTTGCCCATTGCGTCCTTCGATGCGCCCCGGATCAACGCGGAAAGGGCGAGGATGCCGCCCTCGCCCTTGTTATCCAGCTTCAGGATGATGAAGAGGTATTTCACCGAAACCACCAGCAACAGTGACCAAACCACCAGCGAGGCCGCGCCGATCAGGTTTTGAGGATCGATGTGCGCGGCATGCGGTCCGGAAAAGCACTCGCGGAACGCGTAGAGAGGGCTGGTGCCGATATCGCCGAAAACGATCCCGAGCGCGGCGATTGTGGTGGCCGCAAGTTTCGGGGTGCGGCCGGGGTGTAAGGTAGGTGGGGGATTCATCGTGGCGGAAGCGGCTTCCGCGCGGCGTTCAAAGCACGATCCGGGGTGTCTGGCGAGCGCGAAATGGGGAGGGGGAAAGGTGGCGGCGGATGCAATCCGCCATGCCTAAGATCACCTAGATGGATGAACGGGCATGATGGGATGTTTGGCATGGCGGATGCAATCCGCCGCCCCGGTGCGCACCGCAAAGGGGTTGCAAACCCCTTCTCCATAGTCGAAGAACGGCGCGGATGTCTGCGAGGGCTACATGGAGGGTGAGTGCGGCGGTGATGCTGAGCCGGGTGCTTGGGTTGGCGCGGGAGATGATGTTCGCGGCGCTGTTTGGCGGGAGCCGGTGGATGGATTGTTTTTATCTGGCCTACAAGGTGCCGAACCTGCTGCGCGATCTCTTCGCGGAGGGGGCGCTGTCGCAGGCTTTCGTGACGACGTTTTCCAAGAAGGTGAAGTCCGACGGGCCGGAGCAGGCATGGGTGTTGGCGAACCGGATGATGACGCTGGCGGCGGTGTTCATGGGGATGGTGACGCTGGTGGGGATCGGAGTGGCGCCATGGATCGTGGAGCTGCTGACCTCGCTTTCGAGGAGCGGGCAGACGGCGCGCGGCTACAATCCGGCGGAGATCTCGCTGATGGTGGAGATGGTGCGGGTGATGTATCCGTTCATCGCGCTGGTGTCGCTCTCCGCGCTGGTGATGGGGATGCTCAACGCGCGGGACGTGTTCGGGATGCCGGCGCTGGCCTCGTGCTTTTTTAACATCGGCTCGATGGCGGGCGGGGCGGCGATCGGTTACTGGATGGATCCGACGTGGGGGCCGCGCAGTTTGGTAGGGTTTTCCTGGGGCGTGGTGATCGGTGGGGTGGCGCAGTTGGTTTGCCAATTTCCGGCGCTGCGGGCGGTGGGCTACCGGTTCGTGGCGGATTTCAAATGGAACGATTCCGGCGTGCGGCAGATCCTGAAACTGATGGGGCCGGCGGTGATCGCGGCGTCGGTGACCCAGGTGAACGTGCTGGTGAACGCGATGTTCGCCTACGGGGTGGGCGAGGGCGCGGTGAGCTGGCTGAACTACGCGTTCCGGCTGATGCAGCTACCCATCGGCGTCTTCGGTGTGGCGGTGGCGACGGTCACTTTACCCGCCCTGTCACGGGCGGCGATCCATGGTATCGGGGATGATTTCGCGCCGACCCTCTCGAAGGGACTGAAGCTGGTGATGTTCCTCGTTTTTCCCGCGACGGTGGGCTTGGTGGTGCTGGCGGAGCC
>CAMBTF010000278.1 GCA_945870545.1 Akkermansia muciniphila | reverse complement strand
TGGACTGCTACAGCCTGCTGTAGCTTTCCGTGAGACAGCCTGCCTGCCCGCCGTAGCTTCAGCGAAGGCTGGGCTGTCAACGGCGGAGGACTGGGAGTGATCAAGCCTCGCCGTGCCAATGCCGACCGGCTCGCAGCAAGGCTGCATGGCCGAAAGCGGCAGCGGGCTGCAGCAGTCCAAGGCTCCACGACGGAGCCTTCCCGATTCTTTTTCCTTTTCCCACGCTCGCTGCCGCTGCCAACATGAGCCCGCAATCCAACCACAAAAACATTATGTCCAGACCTGTCACACTCTTCACCGGCCAGTGGGCCGATCTTCCGCTTGAGAAACTCGCGCCGCTTGCGGCGGAAATGGGCTACGACGGCCTGGAGCTCGCCTGCTGGGGCGATCACTTCGATGTCGATGCGGCCGTTTCGAAAAAATCCTACGTGAAGGAGAAGTGGGAGCTTCTTTCCGACCACGGGCTCACTTCCTACGCGATCTCCAGCCACCTTGTCGGTCAGGCGATCTGCGACAACATCGACGAGCGCCACAAGGCGATCCTACCGCCGGACGTGTGGGGCAACGGCGAACCCGAAGGCGTGCGCAAACGCGCGGCGCAGAAGATGATCAAGACCGGCAAGGCCGCCCGCCTGTTCCTCAACGCGAAGCCCGGCCGCAAGAACAAGGACGAATTCCCCGCCGTGGTGAACGGCTTCACCGGTTCCTCGATCTGGCACGGCCTCTACGCGTTCCCGCCCACCAGTCAGGCATTTTACGAAAAGGGCTTTGAGGATTTCGCGAAGCGTTTCACGCCCATCCTGGATGCCTTCGACAAGGAGAACGTGAACTTCGCCCTCGAGGTGCATCCGACGGAAATCGCGTTCGACATCGCCACGGCGCAGCGCGCGCTCAAGGCGGTGAAGAATCACAAGCGATTCGGTTTCAACTACGATCCCTCCCACCTCGGCTACCAGGGAGTGGACTACATTAAGTTCATCCGCGACCTCGGCTCCCGCATCTACCACGTCCACATGAAGGACGCGTGGTGGGGCCACGGCGACGGCTCGGTCGGCGTCTTCGGCGGCAGCACGGATTTCGGTGATGCCCGCCGCTTCTGGGACTTCCGTTCGCTGGGCCATGGCGACATCGAGTTCGAGGACATCATCGTCGCGCTCAACGACCTTAAATACGCCGGCCCGCTCTCCGTGGAGTGGGAGGACATCCGCATGGATCGCGTCCACGGTGCCACCGAGGCGGCCGCCTTCGTGCGCAACGTCGATTTCCCCGGCTCGAACGTGGCGTTCGACGCGGCGTTCGATAAGAAGAACCAATAATTCATCACGATCATGTCACTGAAAGTAGGAGTCATCGGAGCCGGTTGGATGGTGAAATACCATGCGGAGGGATTCCGCAAGGCCGGGGCGGAGATCGTCGCGGTGGCGGATCCCGCGCCGGGAGCGGCGGAGAAGGCCGCGAAGGAATGGGACATCGCGGGTATCTTCACCTCCGTGGAGGAAATGCTCGCCGGAGCGCCGGATCTGGACGCCGTCAGCATCATCGTTCCGAACAAATTCCACGCGCCGCTCGCGCTGCAATGCCTGCGCGCCGGGAAACATGTCTTTTGCGAAAAACCGCCCGGCCTCAACGCCGGCGAAGTCGCGGAAATGGTCGCCGTTTCGAGGGATGTCGGTAAGGCGCTGATGTTCAATTTCAACAACCGCGCCCGCCCTGAATCACAGGCGATAAAGAAGTATGTGGAAGACGGCACCTGTGGAAAAATCAACTCCGCGCAGGCGAAGTGGATCCGCCGCACCGGCATCCCCGGCTTCGGCGGATGGTTCACCACCAAGGCCATGGCCGGCGGCGGCGCGACCATCGACCTGCTCCACATGATCGACCTCGCCCTCTATTTCATGGACTACCCGGAGCCGAGTCATGTGCTCGCGAACACGTTCAACGACCACATCATCGACCCCGGCTTCAAGGGGCCGTGGGGCATCCCCGATCGTGTCGGCGGCACCACGGATGTGGAGAACGCCGTCCACGGCTTCGTCACTTTCCGGACCGGCCAAGTGCTTTCCCTCCAGGTCTCCTGGGCGGAGATGGTGAAGCGCGAGGAGGTCTCCGTTGTTTTCCAAGGCACCAAGGCGGGCGGTAAGGTCGAGCGCCTCTTCGGTCGCGACGGCCTGGATGACACAGCCATCGATACCTGCGAGCTCTATGTTCAGGAAAACGGCAACAGCGTGAACCGCAGCATCATCACCGAAGCCTGCGAGGACATGGGCCGGATCAACTCCGCCGCCAATTTCATCGATACGATCAACGGCACCGCGGATCCCTTCAACACCCCGGAGCAGGCGCACAAGCTCATGCTCATCATCGACGCCCTCTACGAATCCGCCGCCACCGGCGCGCCCGTGGCGGTCTGAGGAGGATCCATGCTCGTCGTTTTTTCCACCTTTCCCGACGAGGCGTCGGCGCGGACGATCTGCGCCGCCCTCGTTGAGGAAGGTCTCGTTGCCTGCGTCAATCTTTTGCCCCAAGTCACCTCGATCTACCGGTGGCAGGGCGAGCTGAAGGAGGAAGGGGAAACTCTCGCCATTCTAAAGCTCCCCGCGTCGGGATTTCCCGCACTGGAAGAAAAACTCGCTGCCCTTCATCCTTATGAAGTTCCGGAAATCGTTGCGGTGCCTGTTGCGGCGGTGCATGCGAAGTATCTGGCGTGGGTGAGGGGAGTTTAGCCAATCCCATGGCGAGGAAGGTGCGGTTTAGCTTCGGATATTACCCCTTGCGTATCTGGATAATACGGCTATTCATTTCAGGTATGAATCCAAAAACGCTTAAGCAGCTCAGTAACCTTTGTTTTGTCCTAGGATTCGCATCGATCATCGGTTCGATCGCGATCTGGTTCCTTACCGGGGGCGATACGGCGGAAGCCAAGGCGCATGCCGAGCGGTTCGGGATTTTCGTTGGGCTATGGGCACCCACGTTTCTCATTCTATCGAATCGCTTCGATCGCTACGCCGAGCGTGTTGCAGGATAAATTTTAGGGCTGAAAGGTGCCAAGGCCGGACAAGGACGATGTAGAGCGGCTCAGCTACGGCCAGCCGACCCGTGCGAAGATCGGCAGTCGGCGGATCGGGCACCGCCTGACGCAGAAGGAACGGCTGCTGTTTGAGGCGGCCAAGCGGCAGGGTTTTCTGAAAATCCCGGTGTCCGGCATTCGCCCGAATGTCTGCAATGTCTATCGCCTGTGGTGCACGGCGGCAGGGCGCGACTACATCCTCAAAGACGGATCCGCCACATGACACAGCTTTCATGGGGGCGGCTTTGTTTTGCGGGGCGACGGGTTGCTACCGGGTTACTTCGTTTTTCCATCACTCACCCAAAAAGC
>CAMBTF010000277.1 GCA_945870545.1 Akkermansia muciniphila | reverse complement strand
CAAGCCCGTCGTCGCCGAACTCAACCGCGAGGCCGTGCTGCCGCGACATTTCCCGGAGACCCGGATCATCGCCGGAGACAGCCTTGAGATCATCACCCTCGCCGCGGGAGGCTGAGGTGCTCATTCGGAGCGTCACTACGCGACGCGGTTCTACCTTGGCCTTGCAGTCCGTGGGTTGAAACCCACGGCTACCTTCGGATGTCGCTCTGCGACAGAGAATGGTTCCGTCCGACATCGCGTACATCCTAGATCAGCGTCCATCTGCGGTTCATTTTCCCATTTAGGTTCATCCCGAACTCCGAAGTTGCAGGGGGTTTCGTTGGAATTTTGACCACAATGGAAGCGCAGCGAACATGGAGGAACTAACCGCCTCCAAATCCTTCCTCAAATTACACGGATTTTCACGGGTTTAAGAATACACCAAACAGGTTTGAAAATCGTTTCCATAACTCTTTCTTCATCCGTGCCTTTCCGTGAAATCCGTGGTTCAATTTAGGAATTCGGGTTCATTGGTCGCAGGATCACCGGCCGAATTCGCTTCCCGCCTCCATCGTCTTGTAACCACGTCTCCGGTCGCGGCGCGACCCCGTGATAGTAGCCGTGGGTTTCAACCCACGGATTCCAGGTGACCCATCCCCGCGTCGCTGAGCGACGCTTGATGAACCTTCCCGCGCATCCACTTCCGGAACGGGACATGTGGAAAAACCCGCCAAGTGGCATTTTTCCCTTGCAAGCTTGTGCGTGGGAATCCCATCTTCCGCCCACGCCGCCTCAAACGGCGTGCATTTCAAATCCGGTGTAGCTCAGCGGCAGAGCGGGTGACTGTTAATCACTAGGTCGTAGGTTCGATCCCTACCGCCGGAGCCATTTGGAAACTCGCGAAGGTTCCGAAATAGCCTTTCCCCGAAACCGATTTCCGGATGCCCTTCACCCTCAACGCCACCGACGGACCCGCCCGCGCCGGGACGCTTTCCCTGCCACACGGCGAGGTCGAGACGCCGATCTTTATGCCGGTCGGCACCCAGGGATCGGTGAAAACCCTGCACCCTGCCGAGCTGGAAGAACTGGGCGCACAGATCATCCTCGGCAACACCTACCACCTCTGGCTCCGCCCCGGCCATGAGCTGATCCGCGATTTCGGCGGGCTCCATGAATTCACCACCTGGCGCAAACCCATGCTCACGGATTCGGGCGGCTTCCAGGTATGGTCGCTGGCAAAAATGCGAAAAATCACCGAGGAGGGCGTGCGTTTCCAATCCCACCTCGACGGGACGAAGATGATGCTCACTCCGGAGCTTTCCATGGAGATCCAGGCCGCACTCGGATCGGACATCGCGATGCTTTTCGACGAGTGCCCGCCTTATCCTTGCGATGAGAAATACGCGGAAACCTCGCTGGCACTGACCACCCGCTGGGCAAAGCGCTGCAAGGATTGGGTTACGGAAAACCAGCCGCTCACCGCCGGTAAGCCGCAGCACCACTTCGGCATCGTGCAGGGTTCCATCTATGCACACCTCCGCGAGCGATCCGCCAAGGAACTGGTGGAGCTGGGCTTCGACGGCTATGCGATCGGCGGGGTCTCCGTCGGCGAGCCGGAGCATGAGATGTTCCGTGCCATTGAGAATTCCGTGCCTTTCCTCCCCGCCGACAAGCCGCGCTACGCCATGGGACTCGGCACCCCGCCGCAGATTCTGGAAATGATCGGGCGCGGCGTGGACATGTTCGATTGCGTGATGCCCACCCGCATCGCCCGCCACGGGGTCGCCTTCACGCTGGACGGCCCCATCCACATCAAGAACCTCGTCCACGCCAAAGACCCCTCGCCGCTTTGCGAATCCTGCCACCCCCACGTCGCGGGCTTTTCGCGGGCCTACCTGCGCCACCTTTTCCGGGCGGGCGAAATCCTCGCTTTACGGTTGCTTTCCTTCCACAATCTGCATTTCTACCTGTCCTTCACCCGCCGGGCGCGCCAAGCGATCATCGCGGGCGATTTCGAGAATTTCAAAGAAACCTTCATCCAACGATACAACACCAAGCACCACGAACCATGATTTCCCTTTTCAATACCCTCGCCCAAGCCCCCGCTCCCCCGAAACCCGAAGGCATCGCCGGCCTACTTGGTAGCCCGGAGTTCATGATCGTGATCATGATCGTGATGTTCTATTTCCTCCTCATCCGCCCGCAGCAGCGCCAGCGCAAAGAACAAGCCGCCCGCATCGCTGCCCTGAAAAACGGCGACAAGGTAATCACCACGGCCGGTCTCCATGGCCTCGTCCACAACGTTAAGGAAACCACCGTGATGATCAAGGTAGCGGAGGGAACCATGCTGGAGTTCGACAAGGCCGCGATCGCTACAGTGACCAAAAAGGAAACGAAAGAGGCGTAAGCTTCTTCTTACCAAACCCATCCCATCATCACTGATCACCTTCCACTTCTTCCCATGCTTGCCGTCGTATTTTTTAAGGATCCGCTCATTCTCTTCACGATCGGTCTCACGCTGCTGATCCTCTTCTTCTGGTATTTCGCCACCGAGATCGAGAGCCGGAAGCGCAATGTCGGCACGGTTCTCCTCGTCGGTATCTGCGGCCTCTGCGCTCTGGCGATTTTTCCGCCAAAAGAACGCCTTAAGCCCGGCATCGACATCGCCGGCGGCTCCGCGTTCCTGCTCCGCATTCAGGCAAAGGAAAACGAAAAGGGCGAGAAGATGCCCATCACAGCGGACCAAGTCGAAGAGGGCATGCGCGTGATCAAAGACCGCCTCGATGCCATGGGCACCGCCGAGCCGCTGGTTGTCCGCCAAGGTGAGGACGGCATCCTGGTCCAGATGCCGGGTGTGAAACCGGAAGAATCTGCTGAAATCCGCAGGACGCTCGAGACGGTCGCGAAACTCGAGCTGCGGGAGGTCTCGCCCCGCAACAACGAAATTGGAAAGAACGGTAAATCCCTCGCCCAGCGCGTGCTCGACGGCGAGGAAATCGTTCCCGGATACCGCGCTTACGAACTCACTCAAAAGGATGAGGACGGCAATGAATCCACCACCCCCATCCTTCTTAACCGCAGGGCGGCGCTCGGCGGATCGGATATCGTGATCGCAAGTCCTTCCATGAGCCAAATCGACGCGGTAGACATCACCCTTGATGGGCCCGGCACCGACAAGATGATCGCGCTCACGCAAAACATGCGCCCCGGGCAAGATAGGATCGCCATCGTCCTCGATGGCATTGTTCAGAATGCGCCGGTGGTCCAAAGTGTCCCCTTGGGGAAAAAATTCGAAATCAACGGCCTCAATGAACCCGGCGAGACCAAGAAGCTGGCCAACGCCCTGATGAACCCGCTGGAAAACCCCCTCATTGTCGAGGAAGAGCGCAGCGTGTCCCCC
>CAMBTF010000276.1 GCA_945870545.1 Akkermansia muciniphila | reverse complement strand
CTGTCACCGCCGAGGGCGACATTCTTCTCAGGCGGACAAAACGCGTGATCCAGGAACTGGAGGAAGTTACCCGTGAACTCGATGGTCTGCGGCGCTGGGGGCAAACCACCATCAGGGTTGGTGCGCCACACAGCCTTTGCCATTTCATGATTCCCGGTGTCCTCCGGGAGTTTCGCGATTGCTTCCCGCGGTGCGAGCCGTGCGTCGAGTCCGGCGAGACGGTGGATCTACTAGAAAAGCTTGAGAAAGGCGAACTGGATCTCGTGGTGGGCATCAAGCCGAAACATCACGATCCGGAAGGATACAGGGCCATGTTCACCGACCGGCTCTGCTTCGTCGTTTCAACCTTCCACCCTTGGGCAGCAAAAGGCGTTGACATCTCCAGCACGCTCGCCGCCCAGCAATTCATCATTTATGCCAAGGCCACTGACACGCACCGAATGATCGAGGAATGGATGGAAAAGATGGCAGGAAAGATCCGGAGCCCACTGGTGATCGGGGACATGCAGGCGATCATGCAGATGGCGAAACTCGGCACAGCCGTCGGCATCGTCGCTTCATGGGTCGCCGCTCGCGATGTCGAGGACGGGACCCTCATCGCGGTAGAAATACCCGGTCCGCAGCTTCATCGGGAGTGGGGCGTTTTCCACTCCAACCAGCGCGAACCCAGCCTCGTGGAGGAATCATTCATCGGCCTCTGCCAAATGGCCTTTACGAACATGGCTAAGTGAACACCGCATGTGGGCTTAGCCTAAGGTTTCAGGAACTCGAGCAGATCATCGCGCCCTTTTGCGAGATCCGGTGGGTTGATGTAGAACATGTGTCCGGCATCGTAGTAGGTGAAGGTGAATTGCTTGCGCAGGTCTTCGGGCAGATCCAGTTCCTGCCTGAGGGAGTAGGGGACTCCTTCCGGCGGTGTGGCCAGATCCATATACGCGCCCATCACCAGAACACGCAGCTTGGGATTATCGCGCAGCGCGGCGGAGATCCTACCCGTGAGATTCACGATGCGGTTGTCCGAGCCGAAACTCCACGGGCTGACTTTTTCGGTAAGGACTTCGTAATGCGAGTCTTCCTTCCAGCCAAGTTCGTCGCCGAGATAGGCGAGCATCGCGGTCGAGAACGCACCGATCGCCAGTGAATAGGAGGGATCGTATTCCGCAGAAGTCGCGTTCGGATCCGTCGATGACCAGGCTACCCGCGCATCGAAACGCCCGATGACCTTGCCTTCCTCGCGCAGCAATTCCTTGCGGAACTCGAAGGGATCGATCCTCAGGCTTTTCCGTATCCACGTCGCCGCCGGTATCCCCGTGAGCTTGGATAGCTTCGCCGCAACCGCTTCCTTTTCCGCTTTGGGTATTGCGTTGCCTTTCATCAAGGCCACCCCGTATTCGCCGAACGCAAAGTCACGCGCCTCCCGCAGGATTTCCTCGCGGTCGCCCTCGATTTTTTTATGGAAATGAGCCGTGGTGGCGAAGGTGGGCAGGAAAACCTGGTCGGATAGCTGGCTGCCCTGCGCGCCGATGAGGGTGCGGTAATCAAGCAGGGATGAGAGCAAAATCACGCCGTTGAGGCTCATCCCATATCGATCCTGCAGATGTTGGGCCAGCCCCGCGGCGCGGATGCCACCGTAGGACTCGCCGCACAGATATTTCGGCGAAGCCCAGCGCTTGTTCTCGGTGATCCAGATGCGGATGAAATCGCCCACCGAATCAATGTCCTGTTGCAGCCCATGGTAATCCTTGGGATTGCCGTCCTTTTCCGCACGACTGTAGCCGGTGGAGACCGGGTCGATGAAGACAAGGTCGCAGACATCAAGCAGGCTCATATCGTTATCAATCAGCCGGGCAGGGGGATCCACGGGCTGTGTGCCGTCGCCGGGAAAATCGATACGCTTCGGCCCCAGCATCCCAAGGTGCAACCAGACGGACGACGAACCAGGCCCACCGTTGAAAGCGAACATCACCGGCCTGTCTTTCGTGTCCTTGATCCCATCACGGGTGTAAGTGATGTGGAAGACGGAGGCTTTCGCATTTCCCTTGTCGTCGCGTAGAACCAGCTTTCCGGTCGTGGCGGTGTAAGGAACGGATTGCCCGGCGATGGTAACCTTGGACTGGATCGAAACCTGCCCTGATTTCCCGGCGGCTTCTTCCTTGGCATCCGGCTTTTTCGCCTCATCGGCGGGCTTTTCCTGGGCGGAAATAGGATGGAGCAGGGCGAGGGCGAGGAGAATGAGCGGTTGTTTCAAAGCGTGAGTCATAAACAACCGGATATTCGTCTGAAATCGGCTTTTGCAAAGCCGGAACATCAGTCATTTTCGCGCGGCGGACAAAACAATCCTGATCTAGAATCCCGCTTGCCGAAGTCGACACGGAGGGGTTCCGTTTCCACCCCTCGCCCTCAGGTCATTTACAACTTGTTACAATATATGTAATCCAAAGTCATTTAGATTATGGCTGCCAGCCCAGCGAAAGATTCCCATCGCAAGCGACCGCAAAACACATATCATGTCCGTATGACAAGCGACGACACGAATCGCAAATACTGGCGGAACCAATCTTCCGCGCTTTCACGCAGGATCAACCTCGGTTGGTTCTTGCAGACGCTTTCCGCGCCCTTGATGGTCGTTTCCGCTCTCGGAGCGGTTGCCACGTTGATTCTGCGGCGCGAGTTTTCGGAAATTCCATTGTGGCTGATCGGGGTCTCACTGGCCGCTTGTCTGGTGGGCACTTCTGTCATCGCACTTATCCTCGCCGCGCGGCGGTTTGAGAAACCGGAACAAGCTCTCGTAAGGATCGAAGCCGGAGCCGGTCTCCATTCCGCGCTTTCTGCAGCGAATGCCGGGGTTTCCCCTTGGCCTGAACCTCCACAACGCCTCACGGACAGCCTCAAATGGCATCTCCCGAAAACCCTCGCCCCCCCTCTCGCAGCGGTCGCTCTGCTGGCTGTTGGTCTGCTGGTTCCCATCAGTGCAAGGCAGCCCGCCCCCCCCGCCCCGTCCAGCCAACCGCAGGCCTGGTCACAGATCGACTCCCAGCTCGAACAGCTCGCCGAGGACGCAATGGTTGATGAGGAATACATCGATGAGGTGGAAAAGCGTTTGGAAGAACTCCGCGCGCAGGAGGAAGAGGAATGGTTCAGCCATGCCTCGCTGGAGGCTACTGACAGCCTGGAAGAATCGCACAATTCCAACATGGAGAAGCTGGATCGCGAGCTTTCCGAGGCCGGAAGCGCCCTTGAAGCCCTCGCGGAAAATGCCGAAAAACTCAACGCCCAGCAGAAACAGAAACTCGCCGAGCAATTTGAACAGGCGCTCGAAGGACTCCAGAATGGAGCCATGAAACCCAATCCGGAACTCCTCGACCAGCTTTCCAAACTCGATCCCA
>CAMBTF010000275.1 GCA_945870545.1 Akkermansia muciniphila | reverse complement strand
CGGGTCTCGGCCAGATCCCCTATTCGGAGGCGGATTCCGATCTCGGGATTCAGGAAATCCTCCAAGAGACCCCCGAGCGCGCACCGGTATTGTTTTATTTCAGCACAACAGTGCTGCGCACGGACAGCGCCCCCAGCGCGAGCGGCCCTACCGATGAGTCCTCCTGGCTTTCCGCCTCGCGGATGTCCCTTTCATGGAGGCCTCACGTCACTCACGGCTGGTTCGCGGACGTTGGAGTCGGCGAGGATGTTTACAGGTATGACCGCGCTGATTCCGCTGAGAACGAGAATTTCAACCTAAGGGCGGGTGTTTACAAAAATCTTCCCGATCTTGATGACATGGTGTTTTTTGCCAGGTTCGAATACCAGAGAATCACTTTCGGATCCCTGCAGGACGGGGACTACAATGCCCAGCGGATCCGGACGGGTCTCCAAAAAACCCTTTGGGCGATCCCGCGCCACCAGCTTTCCGGCAGTCTCAGCGGAGCCTACGAATGGACGGTTCGCCCCGATGCCATCAAACGCAACGAACTGGGGGTGGATCTGGCTTACCGCTATGCCATCGTCGATAACATATACACCGTCTTGTCCACACGTGTGTCGGGTTACGATTACGATCAGGGGGACCGGGAGGATCTCACCTTCGGCGCGATGCTGGAATTAAACTGGCAGATCAGCCCGAACGTCACGGCCATGGCGTCGGTCAGTTTCGATAAGAACAATTCCGATTCGACCGCAGGATTAGCCGCTTTGAATGATTATGAATCATGGTCGGCCGGATTGGGTGTCGGACTCAACTGGTCTTTCTGATATGCGAACAACGATCAAATATAAAATTATGAAAATTCCAGCATTACTTACAGCGGCGGCAATGGCCGCGGGCATCGCCCAAGCAGCCCCCCTCAAATCGGCGGTCCTCACGAAAAAAATCAACGACGTCAGGATCAGCGAGAGTTCGAAGGAAGCCCGCACCGCCAAGGAGGGTGATCGACTCACCGGCAGTTCGACCGTGCTCACAGGCCGGCAGTCGCGCGCCGAGCTTACTTTCCCCGACAAGACGATCACGAGGATCGGTGCGAACTCGGCATTTCGATTCAGTTCCGGTTCGCGCGATATGGAGATCACCCAAGGATCTTTTCTTCTGCAGGTTCCGAAAAATGCGGGAGGTGCCACGATCCGCACCGCCACCGTGACGGCTGCCATCACCGGGACCACCACCATGATGGAATACAACCCGGGCGCGTGGATGAAATTTATCTGCCTTGAGGGAACCGCCAATCTGAGCAATGCCAAGGGCGACCGTATTGCCATTCCCCCCGGCAGCATGGTCGTGATGCCTACCGATGCGGCCAGATTCCCACGTCCCGTCGTCATCAACATCCAGAAGCTTGTCTTGACCTCCGGATTGATGGACGAGAAGAGCTTTAATGCCCTTGACGACAGCGCCAGAGCTCAGATCACCCAAACCGCTCTCGATCAGGTGGGTGCGAAGCGCGAAGGAAACCTTGTTCCCGGTTATATCATGGAACCAGGCCAGTTGCCCGGGGGCGATGGCTCTCCTGCGGCGAACGGCGACAGAACCGTGATCGATACCATTGTGAACCCAACACAGCCAACACCGCCACCGAAGCGTCCGGACAGCGCATTCCCTGACGATTACACACCCCCCACCCCCACGACTCAGTCTCCCGGTTGATTGAAACCCCTTTGTAGCCATCCGCTCGACCGGATTTCTCTCGGCTTCCACTCAACGGGTGGAGGCCGTTTTTTATCGGGAAATTCCTGTTTTGCAAGTTGAGCACGGAGACTCGGCAGGTAAGTCTGCGGCATGGCGAAGGTGATGGTGGGATTGTCCGGCGGCGTTGACAGCGCGGTGGCGGCCGCGCTTCTGGTGGAACAGGGGCATGAGGTCGTGGGCGGATACATGAAGAACTGGATGAACGAGGAGGGCATCCCGGGCGATTGCCCGTGGGAGCAGGACATCGAGGATGCTGCTTCCGTGGCGAAGACACTGGGGATCGAGTTGCGTGTGATCGATCTCGTCGAAAGCTACCGGGAAAAAATCGTCGAGTATCTGGTCAACGGCTACGAGGAGGGCCTGACACCGAACCCCGATGTCTGGTGCAACCGCGAGATGAAATTCGGCGTATTTCTCGACTACGCGTTGAGCCAGGGTTTTGAGGCGGTGGGCACGGGCCATTACGCCAGACGGCGCACGCTTTCCAACGGTCAGGCGGCGATCCTACGTGGCGCGGATCCCAATAAAGATCAAAGCTATTTCCTATCGCTGATGACCACCTATCAGGTGGAGCGCGCCTTGTTTCCAACCGGAGAGATGCTCAAGCCGGCGGTGCGGGAAACGGCGCACAGGTTCGGCCTGCCGGTGGCGGAGAAAAAGGATTCGCAGGGCATCTGCTTCCTCGGGCAGGTGAAAATGAGCGACTTCCTCGCCCACTACCTCCCGGACAAACCGGGCGAGATCGTCGATACGGAGGGGCGGGTGATGGGAACCCACCGCGGGCTCCATTTCTACACCATTGGCCAGAGGAAAGGCCATGGCGTCGCATCCCCCAAGGAAGGCATGGCGTATGTGGTCGTTGGGAAACGCGCGGCGGAGAACCGCCTAGTGATCGGCTGGGATCGTGAGGATACGGAGGGGCTTTACTCGCGCGAATGCATCGTCGGCGCTGTCTCCTCAATCAATGAGGAGATCGCTTCACTGAAACGGGCCGAGGCGCAGCCCCGCTACCGCGCCAAGGCCGAGCCGGTGAAGCTGGAGGCGCTCGAAGGAGGTAGGGTCAGATTGATTTTCGAAAAAGGACAGCGCGCCCTCGTGCCCGGCCAGATCATGGCGTTCTACGATGGCGGCAGGCTGCTCGGCGGAGGTGTCGTGGAGAATGTCGGCTAATTACTACTTCTTGCAGGGCCATCAAGCTAGGGAACGAGAACCCGATTCGATGGGAATTTTTACCACAGAGGGCACGGAGAACACAGAGCCGATCCTTCATGTGCAGGGCATGCGCGGCAATTTCAGGGCTGGGAACGCGAGTCTGCGACTCGCAAGCGCATGATGGGAGAAAGAAGCCGACCTTCGAGGCTGCATACTTTCGCTTATCCATAGGCATGCGGGTTTCAAACCCGCGTTCCCAGTGCCTCGTTCTTTGGGATCAGTTCCCGCTAAATCACATTTGAGTTCAAGGACTGGGAACGCGAGTCTGCGACTCGCAAGCGCATGATGGGAGAAGTAGCCGACCTTCGAGGCTGAACACTTTCGCTTATTCATGGGCATGCGGGTTTCAAACCCGCGTTCCCATCTTTGGGATCAGTTCCCGCTAAATCACATTAGAGACCGGGCAGTCTTCGGTTTGCTCGCAAGGGGGATGGTGG
>CAMBTF010000274.1 GCA_945870545.1 Akkermansia muciniphila | reverse complement strand
GGTGGATCATGAGTTGTGTACGAAGTTCGCCGCATGAACCTTTGCTGTAACTGAGGAAGCGTGAGAAATCGGCATCAGATGATCGCTCGGCTCCTTCGGCGATGTTTGAGGGTATCGAAATCGCGGAGCGGGTAATCTGATCTTTCAGGACAAACTCACGTGTTTTCGAAGAAGCGACACAGACATCTACCGCAAGCCTGCAACCCCTCTTCCACACCTCCAGGTTCTCGAAATTATGAGTCTGCATCTTCTCTGGCCTCTGGATTCTGGATTCTTCATGCATCCTCCATTTCCCCGATCAGTTTCTGGATGATCTTCTTCGAGGTCATGCCCTGGGATTCGGCGGCGAAGTTGGTGATGACACGGTGGTTGAGCACGGCGGGGGCGACGGCCTCCAAGTCTTCGAGCGAGGCCATGTAGTTGCCGCGGAGGGCGGCGCGGGCTTTCGCTCCGAGGATGAGGTATTGCACGGCGCGCGGGCCGGCTCCCCAGCCGACGGTGTCCTTGATCCACTGCGGGGATTCGGGTTGGGCGGGGCGGGTTTTGCGGACGATCTTTACCGCGTAGTCGTAAAGATGGTCTGGAACCGGCACGCGGCGGACAAGCTGCTGGAAGGCAATGATCTTTTCTCCGTCGATCAGTTTCGATAGCGCCTGCTTCGCGGCACCGGTGGTCTCGCGGGCGATGCGTTTTTCCTCTTCGGCGGATGGGTATTCCACCTCGATGAGAAACATAAAACGGTCGAGCTGCGCCTCGGGGAGCGGGTAGGTGCCTTCCTGTTCGATGGGGTTCTGGGTGGCTAGTACGAAGAACGGTGGCTGCAGCGTGTAGGTTTTGCCGAGGACGGTGACCTTGTTTTCCTGCATCGCCTCAAGCATGGCGGATTGGGTTTTCGCGGGTGCGCGGTTGATTTCGTCGGCGAGCAGCAGGTTGGCGAAGACGGGGCCTTGCACGAACTCGAACTCGCGCTTTCCGCCGCTGGTTTCCTGGATGATATCGGTGCCGGTGATGTCGGCGGGCATGAGATCCGGGGTGAACTGGATGCGGTTGAAAGAAAGGTCGAAGGTCTGCGCCACAGAGGAAACAAGCAGTGTTTTCGCGAGGCCGGGCACACCCATCAGTAGGGCGTGGCCGCGGGCGAAGAGGCAGATCGCGAGCTTCTCGATTACTTCATCTTGGCCGACGATCGTTTTCGCTAGTTCCGCGCGGAAGGCCTCATAGGTTTTCCCCAGCTCATCGATGGCTTCCACATCGTCCGGAGGGAGCTGATAGGGGGAGTTTTCCGTCTCGATGGACTTGATGGTTTCTGCGATGATTTCCTCGGGTGCTTCGGTGGTGGTATCCATGTGTGCGGTGATGTTTTGCGAAAGCTAGGTGGAGAGGGCGTTTTGTCGAGGCAGGATGCGGGGAATGTGAAAGTGGGGCGATATTGCTTGGTTTGACGCGAAAAAAGCCGTGCAATGCGGTTTTTTCCATTTCCGGCTTGCCAGAGTGCGTTCTTCTGGTAAATCACCCGCCCCGCGGGGCTTCCGACATGGATCGGTGCCCCGCATTTCACGAGAACTTCCGCACACCATGGCACGTATCCTAGGCATCGAAATCCCCAACGAGAAGCGCATCGAAGCTTCCCTCACTTATATGTTCGGCATCGGCCGCTCCCTTGCGAGCCGCGTCCTAGAACACGCCGGCATCGACCCGGACATCCGCACCGGACAGCTCAGCGAAGACCAGCTGGTAAAAATCGCGCAGGTGATTCAAGCCGAGCAAATCATAGTTGAAGGTGACCTCCGCCGCGAGCGTCAGGTTCAGCTCAAGCGCCTTACATCGATCAACTGCTACCGCGGGATCCGTCACAAGCGTAGCCTGCCATGCCGTGGCCAACGCACACGCACCAATGCCCGCACCCGCAAGGGCAAGAAGAAGACCGTGGGTGTTAAGAAGTAATTTTTCCCCGGCTGCCGCAAGGTAACCGAACTGTTCCCTAAATATGTCCGAAGAAACAAACAATACAGAAGCTGAAGAAGTAGCGGTTCCCGCTGCCGAGGCTAAACCCATAACCCCGGCACCTGCCCCTGCGGCAAAACCGGAGAAAACATCCGCAAAAACGGAGCAAGCATCCGCAAAAACGGAGCAAGCATCCGCAAAAACGGAGCAAGCATCCGCAAAAACGGATAAATCCAAAAAGGCCGCACCTGCCGCTGAGGCACCTGCTGCGCCTGCCCTCAATCCCGACGGCTCGCCGAAAAAGGAGCAAAGGAAAGATATCTTCGCCGAAATCGGCGGAGGTGAGGAGGAAATCAAGATCCACAAGGCAAAGGGATCCAAGAACGTTTCCCGTGGCATCGTCCACGTGACTGCCACTTTCAACAACACCTTGGTCAGCGTGACTGACCCCAACGGCAACTCCATCGGTTGGTCGAGCGCCGGCAAGATGGGCTTCAAAGGTTCCCGCAAGAGCACGGCCTACGCCGCGCAGGTGGTTTCCCAGGACGCGTGCCGCCAAGCGATGGGTCACGGCCTCAAGGAGGTCGATGTCCGCGTGAAGGGCCCCGGTTCCGGCCGCGAGTCCGCCGTCCGCGCCGTGCAAGGCTTGGGTCTCGATATCCTTTCGATCCGTGATGTCACGCCGATCCCACATAACGGCTGCCGTCCGAAGAAAGCGCGCCGCGTTTAATCCAACACTTTAAACACCTAACTTTCCCAAATTCATGGCACGCTACACAGGTCCCCGCACCAAACTTTCCCGCCGCTTCGGCGTCGCGCTTTTCGGCCCCTCCAAGTCCTTGGAGCGCCGCAACTTCCCACCCGGCCAGCACGGCGTCCGCGCCGGGCGCAAGAAGAAGTCGGAATACTCCGTCGCCCTCGGCGAGAAACAGAAGCTCCGTTTCCAATACGGCGTCCTCGAGAAGCAATTCCGCGGATACTATGAGGAAGCCGCCCGCCGCCGCGGCGTCACGGGTGTGATTCTTCTCCAGCTCCTCGAGTGCCGCCTAGATAACGTCTGCTTCCGCGCGGGCTTCGGCAACTCACGCCAAGCCGCCCGCCAGATGGTCAACCACGGTCACGTCCTCGTGAACGGCCGTTGCGTCGATATCGCTAGCTATCAGGTGAAGCCCGGCGACCATATCAAGGTCGGCGCGAAGCCATCCTCACAGCAGCTCGCCCTCCGTATGCTCGATCTCACCCAAGCCGTTCCTGCCGTGGACTGGCTCGATGTGGATCGTGAGAAAATGGAAGCCACTGTTTCACGCGTTCCAGAACGCTCCGAGATCGATCCGCTCGTCAACGAGCAGCTCATCGTCGAGCTCTACTCCCGCTGATCCGTTCAGTTAAGGATTTTTAAAAACGCCCGGAGGAAACTCCGGGCGTTTTTTTTGTGGGAGAGCCGTGTCTT
>CAMBTF010000273.1 GCA_945870545.1 Akkermansia muciniphila | reverse complement strand
TGGGTAAGGAAAGCGTGCTGGAGGGGTTGGGAAAAGTCTCTTGGCCCGGTAGGTTCGAACGGATTTCATCGGACTGCATCGAGGTGATCCTCGACGGCGCACACAATCCCCACGCCGGGAAAGTTCTGCGGGAAACATGGCTGGCCGAGATCGGTGCGGGGAAAGGCACCTTGGTGTTCGGCGCGGTCGAGTCGAAGGATGTCACCGGCATCCTCGCTGAGCTGTGCGGGCTGACAGAACGGCTGTTTTTCTGCCAAGTGGGAACGACGCGCGGCCTGCCCACCGATGAGCTGGTGAAATGCCTGCCCGGCGACGAACGAGCGGAATGCTTCCCGAACTTTTCCCAAGCGATGCAGGCCGCGCGGACTTACGGCGGGCCCATCCTCATCGCCGGGTCGCTGTTTCTAGTGGGAGAGGCGCGGGCGGAACTACTGGGAGGGGAATTCCTGGCGAGCGCGCAGTGAGGCGGGAAAGGAACCGCGATTTAGAAATCGCGACCTGCATGGCGAATCACTGGCGAAGCTCTTTCCTGTTGCAGACGTGGTTTCTAAACCACGGGTCCTTTCTAAAGCACCTCGCTTACGAAGCGCTCCTTTTCGAAAATGGAGAACGCCTCCGGCTCCTCACCGGTGCCAATGAAACGCGGCGCGATGCCGAGCTGGTCGAAGATCGTGAAGGCGATCCCGCCTTTGCCGGAGCCGTCGAGCTTGGTGATAATCAGGCCGTCAAGCGGGCAGGCCTTGTGGAATTCCTTGGCTTGGTTGAGCGCGTTCGAGCCGGTGCTGGCATCGACGACAAGCAGGGTGAGGTGCGGCGCGGCCTCGTCCTGCTTGGCGATGGTGCGGCGGATTTTTCCCAGCTCTTCCATGAGGTTGTGGCGGGTGTGAATGCGCCCGGCGGTGTCGCAGATCAGGAAATCGGCTTTCGCCTCGATGGCGCGCTGGTGGGCGTTGTAGCAGACGGCGGAGGGGTCGGAATGGGCCTTCCCCGTGACGACCTCCAGCCCGAGGCGGTCGCCCCAGCGCTGGAGCTGCTCCACGGCGGCGGCGCGGAAGGTGTCGGCGGCGGCGAGGATCACGGAGTGGCCGCGCTTGTTCAGCCACAGGCCGAGCTTCGCGGAGGAGGTGGTTTTCCCGGTGCCGTTCACGCCGACTACTAGAATTACCGTAGGTTTTCCGTCGGCGCGGGGAGCCGGGGCGGGGGAGTCCTCGGGAAGGATCTTGGAGAGGCGTTTGCGCGTGACTTCCACGACATCGTCGGCGGTGACCTCGCGCCCGAGGTCGTAGAGCTCGTCCACAATGCCGGTGCTGAGTTTCGCGCCGAGATCGGCGGCGATAAGGTTCGCCTCGAGCTCGTCCCAATCAACCTCCGCTTGGTTGGTGATCTGTTTGAAGAGCTTTTTAAAGAAACCTGCCATGGCTGCGCGGGAGGCTAGCGGGGGAGGCGGGACGGTCAAGGATAGGTCTTATAGGTCCTATATGACCTATTGGGAGTTGCCCGCTTCTCCTCTATCTCACAAAATACCCCGCATGCCCCTTGTGAAAGTCCTGCCCGATATCCTCGCCAGCCAGGTGGCGGCGGGGGAGGTGGTGGAGCGTCCGGCCAGTGTGGTGAAGGAGCTGGTGGAAAACAGCATCGACGCGGGGGCGAAGACGGTGACGGTCGATATCGAGCGCGGCGGCGTGGGGCTGATCCGGGTGGCGGACGACGGTTGTGGGATGGCGCGGGAGGATGCGTTGCTTTCGCTCGAAAGGCATGCCACCAGCAAGCTGCGAACGGCGGCGGAGCTGGCTTCGGTGATGACTTTGGGTTTCCGCGGGGAAGCGGTGCCTAGCATTGCGAGCGTGGCGAAGTTCCGCATGCTCACGCGGCGGGCGGAGGATGTTTCCGGGACGGAAATCATCGTGGATGGAGGCAAAGTGCGCGATGTGCGCGATGCGGGCGGCGCTCCGGGGACGGTGATCGAGGCGAGGAGTTTGTTTTTCAATATGCCCGCGCGGCGGAAATTCATGCGTGCGGAAAGCACCGAGGCGGCGCACGTGGAGCAGCAGATCCGACTGCATGCGCTCGCCGCTCCGGGGGTGCGGTTCCGTTTCCGGAAGGACGACAAAGTGGTCTTCGATCTGCCCGGCGTAACGAACGCGGTGGATCGCGTGCGGCAGATCGTCGGCAACGAGCTTGGCGGTGAACTGGTGGCGATGCCGGAGCGGCTTGCCCCGGGGATGAGCGTGAGCGGTTTTTTACTGCCCGCGAAGCATGCGCGGAAAGGGCGGCGGCATCAGTTCATTTTCCTCAACGGTAGGGCTATCGAGGACTCGGCGGTGACGAAGGGATTGGCAGAGGGTTTCCGGGGAAATCTCCAGGAAGGCCTGCATCCGGCGGCGTGGCTGTGGCTGGAAATGGAGCCGCAACTGGTGGATGTGAACGTGCATCCGGCGAAACGCGAGGTGCGCTTCCACCGCCCCTTCGAGGTGCGTGATCTGATCTCACAAACTGTCGCGGAATGCCTGCGACCCGCACCTGTCAGGAAGCCCGAACCGCCCTCACCGACGGAAACGGCACCATCCGCGAGCTACCCGACCTTTCATCCCCACCAGCCGGAGTTGGTGATCGCGCCGCCCGCCGGGGACACCAACATCCCGCCACGCCGCGCTCCGGATTTCCGAATCATCGGGATGTTGCAGGAACGCTACGTGATCATGGAAAGCGCCGACGGGCTGGTTCTCTTCGATCCCAAGGCCGCGCGGGAGCGCATCATTTTCGAGAAAATTTTCAAGGAACGTAAGGACGGCATGGAAACGCAGAGCCTGCTCGTGCCGCTGCTTTTCGAGCTGGATCCGCGCGATCTGGACGTGCTTCTCCGCGAGCGCATGGCGTTGCTGGAGGCCGGGATCGAGGTCGAGGCTTTCGGCGGAAACACCCTGCAGGTTCGCAGCCTCCCCGCCTGCGTGTCCATGGGTGATCCGCACGGCTTTCTCGATGACCTGCTCGAGGAATTGCTCCACGGTCCGGCCGCAGCGGGCAGGTTCGCGTTCGATCGAATTGCAAAAGCGGTCGCCATGAAAGCAGCCCAGCGCGTGACGCCGCGTCTCGCCGAAGCCGCCGCGCTGCTGGAAGAGCTTTTCCACTGCGATCTGCCATACTGCGCCGCGGACGGACGGCCGAGCCTGACGGAATACAACCGCAAGGACATCGACCGCCGCTTCGGCATAGGCAGGGGCTGAGGTTTATGCAGGCGGCTGTGCTCCTAGGGCTATGTTGCAAACCTCAACGAGCCGCTCGATTTTGAATTTGAAAAAAGGCCGAACCCGCCCTCGTCGCAGGATCTCACAGATGATCCTTAATCCCGAAAACCGAAATTTAACCACGGATGGCACGGAAAGGCACGGATGAAGAAAGAGCTATGG
>CAMBTF010000272.1 GCA_945870545.1 Akkermansia muciniphila | reverse complement strand
GTAGTGCCAATCTGATCGGCAAGAGAAAAAGGTCGACCACCCGCGCTACCTTGGAGGTTGACGCGGCGAGCGGGCGGCGGCATGGGTTTGTGCATGAAAAGCCTTTTGTTTTTTTTGGCGCTTACCGCGGTGCTTCGCGCGCAGGATCTCGGCGAGAATGCCGTCACGGAAGTCGCAACGCCTGAGATCGTCTCATCGGCCGTCAAAGCCGTCGCGGATTTGGGCAAGGAGGTTGTCATGGGACGTTACCAAGTGGCGGGTGAGCGTATGTATCCGCAATGGAAAGAACGTGCGGCAGAGCGCATGGGAGGCATGGACAAGCTACAGGAGCAGATTGACGGGGTGGGAAAACGGATGCTCCAGCAGGGCATTTCCATCACCGATTTCTCGCCGCAAGGCCAGCCCCGCGCGTTCGAGGTGCATCCCGGGAAAAAGGTCGAGGTCGTCGATGGGAAAAAGGTCGAGAGGTTGCGCTACACGAAATGGCTGGTGCTGGTGCCGACCGTTACGAAGTTCCGCACGCATATCAAGGGAGACCCGATCGCGGTGATCATCGAGAGCACCGGCTTTCAGGTGGCGATCACTGACAAGGGCAAGGAGGACTGGACGTTCATCGACGGCTCCGGAATTACGATAAAAGACCTTCGCAGCCTTTTTGTGAATTTGCCCATGAATCTCGAACTTCCTCCTTTGGAAAAACGGCAGATCAAGTAAGTATCCCGCGCATGGCGAAAGGTAAGAAGGGCATCAGCGATTCGGAACTGCACAGGAAACTGCTGACGCTGTGGAAGCGTGGGCAGAGCGATCTCTGCGAGGTGCGCGGTTCCTCCATTCACGGCAGTGGCGTTTACGCATCGCGCGACATCGCGGCTGAGGATGTCATCATTGAGTATGTCGGAGAGTTGATCGAAAAGGACGAGAGCGGTAAGCGCGGCTCGAAGCAGCAGGAGCGCGCTACGAAGTCCGGCGATGCGGCGGTTTACATTTTCAACCTGACCGACAAGTGGGATCTCGACGGCAACGTGCCATGGAACACCGCCCGGCTTATCAACCATTCCTGCGCGCCGAATTGCGAGGCGTGGTCGAAGGGGAAAAAGATTTTCATCCACGCGCTGCGCGACATTGCCGAGGGCGAGGAACTCACCTTCGATTACGGCTTCGACGTGGAGTGCTACGAGGATCATCCTTGTCTATGTGGGCGTGAGGCATGCATCGGATACATCGTCAGCCGAGAGCAGTGGCACATCCTTGATGAGAAGCTCGGGCGTGAGAAACTTTCCGGGAAAGCGAGCTGAGCCGTGGGACTGATTTCCAAGGAGACGATCGAGCGGGTGTTGGCATCTACCGACATCGTCGATCTCATCGGTTCCTACATCCCGCTGAAACGCGCGGGCACCGGCTACAAGGCGAACTGCCCGTTTCATCACGAGAAATCGCCCTCGTTCAACGTCAGTCCACAAAAGCAGTTCTTCCATTGCTTCGGCTGTGGGAAGAGCGGCAACGCGATCGGCTTCATCATGGATCACGAGGGGCTGCTGTTCATGGACGCGCTGAAACGGCTCGCCACCAAGGCGGGCGTGCACCTTGAGGAGGAGCCGGATGATCCCAACGCCCGCGCCGCGAAACGCTCGCGCGGGAAACTGTTAGATTTGCACCGCGAGGCTACGGCGTTTTTTCATGAGCTACTGAAGACCGACCCGCAGTGCCAGCACGCGCGGGACTATCTGAAAAGCCGCGGCTTCGGGCGCGAGATGGCGGAGCGCTGGGAGATTGGCTGGATGCCGGAAAACTCACGGGTGTTTCTCGATTGGGCGCGGAGCAAAAATTTCACCGGCAAGGATCTCGTCGCCTCCGGCCTCGCCTCGCTCAAGGACGAGGACAGGCCAGCCAACGGCATCTATGTCCGCTTTAGGGATCGGCTGATGTTTCCGATCCGTAACGAGGTAGGCGACGCGATCGCCTTCAGCGGGCGGCAGTTGAAGGAAGACCCGCGCTCCGGGAAATACATCAACTCGCCGGAGACGGATATCTTCAAGAAGTCGAACGTCCTCTTCGCCCTCGACCGCGCGAAGAAGGCGATCCTCAAGGAAAAGGCTGTGATCCTTTGCGAGGGTCAGATCGACGCGATTGCCTGCCACGAGGGCGGTGTGGAAAACGCGATTGCCCCACTTGGGACGGCGTTCACCTCACAGCACGCGCGCATCCTGAAGCGCTACGCGCAGACGGCGGTGCTATGTTTCGATGCCGACAACGCGGGGGTGAAAGCCTGCGAGCGCGCCTTCCGTGAACTCGCGCCCGAGGGGTTCTCCGTGAAAGTCGTGGAGCTTCCGGCGGGCGATGATCCCGATACCTACCTCAAGGCGCATGGCGTTGAGGGTTTCCGGAAACAGGTGGCGGAGGCGCGGGATTTTTTCGATTTCAAGATCGGCTCCGGGAGGAAAAACGGTCGGCTCGAAACGGCGGAAGGCCGCACCGAGCTCACCCGCGAGTGCACCGAACTCCTTGCCGTGATGGGGGATCACGCCGCCCGCGACCAGCAGATCAACGTGGTGGCCACGATGCTCGGCCTCGGCTCGGCGACCTTGCGGGAGGGGATTTCCAGCGCCGTCCGCAAGGCGAAGCTGCAGGCGCAGCGCCCCGTGCGCGGACAGCAGGAAGATCAAACGGCGGTCGTGGAACCGATCCCACTCGACAGGACGGTCGGCTATCTCTGTCACCTCGCGCTCACCTCCGCGCCCGCCCAGCATTTCCTCAACGAGCAGTTCGAGACCCTCCATGAGGCGAAGATATGGGTGGAGGGCATCGCTCTGTTGGAAAAAATCTTGGCAGGCTCTCCGGACCCCACCTCGAACGCCGCCGTGAACGCCTTCGTCGCCGGACTCCGCAAAAGCGAACAACTCGCCCTCCACAAGGAAATGGGAGCCAGCCCCGCCGCCTCCGAGGATGGACTCCAGGCCGCCGAGCAGACGTTAGGAATGCTTTCCTCCATCGTCCTCCAGAAACGGGACACTGCTGTGAAGGCCTCCCTGCAGGAACCCGGCCTTTCCCCCGAACGCATGCGCGAACTCCTGGAGGAAGCCAAGGAAATCGCCGGCCTCCTGCGCTGGACGGGCCGTTCCTCCTTCAACGACGAACTCCCCCCGGAAACTAAAAAGGCTGAGAAGAAGCCGTGGGAAAAGTGGAAGAGGTGAAGTGTTAGCCCGAACTCCGAAGTTGCAGGGCGATTCATTGGAATTTTGACCACGGATGGCACGGATTTTCACGGATTTAAGAATACACCGAACAGGTTTGAAAATCGTTTCTACAACTCTTTCATGATCCGTGCTCATCCGTGCCATCCGTGGTTCAATTTCGGTTTTCGGTTTTAGAATTTCAAGAAAGCCCCTGAGGGGATCTTTTTAAAAATCAAACAAGCTCATCTGTGGGGGCTCCGCGCGGGGTAGG
>CAMBTF010000271.1 GCA_945870545.1 Akkermansia muciniphila | reverse complement strand
CGGCATGATGTTCCTCGCCTCCGGCTACGGCATGGGCTACGTGGTCATCGATGTCTCGGGCGGCAAGCCGAAAGTCCTCCACAAGGATGAGGACACCCGCATGATTTTCCAAAACAGCATCCTCCGGGATGGCGATATCCTAGGCGTGTTCGGCGATAAGAACATCGATGCGGAACTCATCCGCATGGACATGAAAACCGGCAAGGCACACTGGCGCGCGAAGATGCCGGGAACCCGCGGCAGCTCGCTGATGGTCGGTGACCAGATGGTCATCCTTTCGGAAACCGGCGAGATCATCTGCGGCGAGCCAGCCAAATCCGGATGGAAGGAACATGGCCGCGTGAAAGCACTTCGCTCCGTCAGTTGGGGCAACGTCGCATTTGCCCATGGCAGGATTTTCGCGCGCTCAAACAAAGGCGAAGCGGTCTGCCTAGAGGTGAAATAAGCCCCGGGGCAATCAAGCAATGGAAAGTGCCCGTGAACAGGGGACAGCGCGTGCGCAGCCTTTTGAGTGCGTGCGATCATTCGCCGCTTTCATTCACCCCGAGGCTGTTTTGACGGGACGCTGCGAACTTTCCATGCCATAGCTGTTTCCAGCCTAAGCATACAAAAGCGGCGATTCTCCCCGCACTCAAAAGGCTTTGCCCCGCCCAAACCCGATGCTTCCCGGCTTGATCGTGATGAAGTGGCTCTTACTTTTTTTTGACAGCCTGCGATTCCCGGTTTCGTATGGGCTTGTGATGAAAGCAGAAATTTTCGCAACGAGCTTATTGTTGACGTGTGTTCTCAGTGCCGGGAACTGGCCCGCATGGCGCGGTGAAGGCAGTAACGGCGCGACCACCGGTGAACAGCCGCCGGTCGATCTGGCGGAGAAATTACTCTGGAAAGCCGAGCTCCCAGGCCGCGGCTGCTCGACGCCGATCGTGTGGGGCGAGAAGCTTTTCGTCACCAGCCCGGTCGGAGATGAGGACGGCTTGCTGGCCTTCGATGCCAAGGGCAAGGAACTCTGGCGCAAAACATTCGGAACCGGCACTCCGGGCCGCGGACAACGCGTCGGAAGCTCCACGAATTCCTCGCCGATCACCGATGGGGAGGTCGTTGTCGCCTATTTCAAGTCGGGAAGCGTCGCCTGCGTGGATCTCGATGGGAAACCGCTTTGGCAAATCAACCTTCAGGAGAAATACGGCAAGGACATGCTGTGGTGGGATCAGGGCACTTCCCCGGTTTTCGCCGCCGGCCATGTGGTGGTCGCCGTGATGCAAACCGAGGGCGAATCCTATCTGGTTTCGCTGGACCGGAAGACCGGTAAGGAAGTCTGGAAAACCGCTAGGAAATACGAAGTCGGCAAGGAATCCGGCGATTCCTACACGACGCCGCACGTGCTCAAGGTCAATGGTGTCGAGCAAATCATCAGTTGGGGCGCAGATCATCTCACCGGTCATGACGCCGCGACCGGCAAGCTTCTTTGGGAATCCGGCGGATTCAATCCGAAGCGGTCTGAATTTCAACGGGTGATTGCCTCCGCGGTCGTTGGAGACGGACTCGCGGTGGTGCCTTTCAATCGTGGCGACTCCCTAGCGGCGATCCGCCTGGACGGCAGCGGCGATGTTTCGGAAACCCATTGGGCTTGGCGCAACGACAAGCTCGGCACCGATGCCGCCTCCCCCGTCCTCCACGATGGCAAGGTTTACGTGCTCAAGGATGGCGGCCCGCAGCGCGGCCGGCTAACCTGCCTGGATGCCAAAACCGGCAAGCAGCTCTGGGAATCAACCCTACCGAAAGGGCCGCAAGTCTATTACGCATCGCCGCTTCTCGTGGGAGATCAGATCTATTGCGTGAGGGAAGACGGGATGGTTTTCAGTGGAAAAATCACCAAAGACGGACTGTCGGATATCAAGAGCCACGTGCTTGAGGAAGGAGTCATCGCTTCACCGATCTCCGTGGGCGGCCGTCTATTTCTGCGCACCGACAGTAGCCTGTTCTGCTTCGGCGAGGATTGATCGCGGAAGAGCTCAGGGCTGTGAATCAAGCTTCAGGAGCAGAGTCCTTGATTTCAACCATTGAATAAAGTTGATTCGTATGGCGTAGCCGGTCTGCTAGCACAGTCATCACATGCTTCGCAAAAAACGGGTTGCTCTGGATGATCGTATTGAAACGTTTTTCGTCCACCTTAGCGAGGCGGGATGGCTCGGTGGCCACGACAGAGGCACTTATTCCATACAACCTCGCCTGCTACTCATGCGTGGAAGGAGACATTCTGGGGGCAAGAGGACTTCTAGCTTTCGCTTTCTCTATGGACGAAGGTCTTCGGCTAACTGCGCTAGATGACCAAGATCTGGATGCAATTTTCGGAGCGGGAAAAACAATGTAGGGATTTTTTGGCAATCATGAACTTTGCACCGTGACGTGGGCTTTTGGTAAGTCTCAGCCCACCATCCGGCGATTCTTGCTTGGCAGTTCCTCCATGGCGGGTTAAAAACCGCTTCATGAACGGAATTCCCAGAGAATTATCCTTCCGTGCCGTATTTGTCCCGGTTGAACCGCACGCGGTTGTTACAGGACAAATGCCGCACGCTACTTAATACCACTGTTCGCCAGAAAACAAATCTCCATTCCACCACCACTCCCTATGTTTAAGAAAATTAGATTCAGTTCCTCGCTCGCAGCCCTTTTTCTATTTGCTCTTCCTTGGCTCGATATCCAGTGTTCCGAGAAGAGCATGGCAACTCAATCAGGTTTCCAAGTGATCTACGGTGGAGGATCAGCTTCCGAAGAGATGAAGGCTTTGGGCGACGACACAAAAGCAAAAAGTGCTTCAAAGTCGCCTGATTCGATGTGCTTTTCTCCTCTAATTGGTCTTGCACTCGTCGCAGTCGTTGCTGCTGTTATATTTTCATATCTCGCATTAATTCGCGGGTCTGAAGCAGCGGATAAGTATTCCTCTTTTCTGCCAGCAGTCGCTCTCGGATTGATTTTGCTACAGCTCATGATTGGGTTTCCTGCGAAGAAGAAGATTATTGAATCAATGTCGGAGGGAGCATCGAAGACTCAGAAGTCTCAATCCCCAGATGATCCGTTCTCGGGATTAGGCGAGTCTATGGCCACAGCAATGATGATGAATATCAGGGTTAAGACAGCGCCTGCGTTTTATCTCGAATTGCTTGCACTAGGTATTCCTACTCTACTACTGGCCAACAGCCTCATCGACAAACACAAAAAGAATGGCGAACAAGACGCTCCATCCAACGGCGGGTAACGCTCCAGTTTGAATTCGGGCTTCCATCGCCGCCGTGGATGAGCTAGACGTTCGCAAATAAATGGATAACTTCGCGATCATGACCTCAATATTTGCACAAATTACCACAACACATAAGTTCGAACCTATGCATCCAATAGGCGTCGCGATGTGCGTTGCTGGAGGGGTATACTCGATACTAGGTGCATTGAAAAAT